>DASTSJ010000330.1:0-8743 GCA_035760765.1 Edaphobacter sp.
ATAAAGCCAATAAATTCATCACCATAGTGCAGGATTCCCTTTCGCACCGCACCACGAATTACAGCATTCAGGCCTGGGCAATCTCCCCCGCCCGTCAACATTCCAACACGCATCGATTCTCCTTTTTTACGACGCCAAAATCATACCGCAGCTTCAGCGCCACCATTGCGACGACACTGCCGCTCCCTTAGAAACCTCTGTCGGAACTCCCGGCACAGGCACCCATACCGGAAGCTTTTTCGCGGACGCAAGCTCGCAAAAACGCTCGATCGGCTGCTTCCATCCGTGGAGGGCCAGATCGAACAATCCCCAGTGGATCGGCATCAGCAGCCCATTGCCGCCAAGCGCTTCAAATGCCCGGATCGCGCCTTCGGGTCCAAGATGGATCTGGTCCCAAAGCTCATGGAATGCTCCAATCTCGAGCATCGTAAGATCGAACGGACCGTAGGCGGCCCCAATCTCCTCAAAGCCCGGCCACCAGCCGGAGTCAGCGCCGAAATATACGTTGTGCTCTGACCCTTTCAGAACAAAAGACGACCATAGCGTCTCAAATCGATTGAACAGACTCCGGCCTGAAAAGTGGCGAGACGGGAGTGCTGTGATCTCCAGCGAAGCGTCACCGCATCGTTCTGTCCAGTCGAGTTCTGTAATCCGACGGCGCTGGACGCCATACTCCTCGAGAATCGAACCGACACCCAACGACGTAATCCACTCAGTCTCGCGCATCGAGTTCATGCGCGCCAGCTTGCGGATCGTCGATTCGCCCAGGTGATCGTAGTGATCGTGCGAGATAAGGACCACATCGAGCTTTGGCAGTTGATCCAGCCGGAGAGGTGCCGGGAAAAAACGCCTCGGGCCAGCCCAGCGCAAAGGAGATGCCCTCTCGTCCCAGACCGGATCGAGAAGGATGCGTTTACCGTCTATCTCTACCAGGCTTGAGGAGTGTCCCATCCAGGTGAGTCGAAGTCCGCTTGCCGGCGGCTGTTCATAGACGGCGGGATCCGTCCTGAAGGGCCCGAGTTGGATTCTGGGAGACTTTTCTTCCTTATTCGAAAAATAGAGCGGGAGCGCCTTTCGCATCGTCTCCCATCCACCCACCGATGTAGGCAGCGGATTCAAAAAACGCTTTCTGTCCTGCATCGCCCGCCGAAGCAGAGTCCCTGGGCGTTCTGGCCCCTGCGTCTCTACGGATTCCATCGTTCACCTCCGCAACCAGGCAAGATCGTAGAACGGACTGGCCTGCCTCTCGCTCGTTTCGGCGCGCACACCGCTGTCGAAGAGTTCCTGTACCTTCCCATGTTCCATACGATGCTGCAGCGTTCGCCATCGATCCTTTGTCACTCAGCTTGCCTCAGGCTTCCCTCCGCCCATGTCTTCCTGCACGTGAGGTGCGGAACCTAAGCCTTCGCCGTGGCTTCGTCCACGTAGAACTCTTCGATCTGCTTCGTGTACTTCTTTTCAATCACGCGACGTTTCAGCTTCATGCTTGGTGTCAGCTCATCCGTCTCTACGCTCCACTCATCCGGAACGACACATACGCGCTTGATGCTTTCAAAGTGCGCCAGCCCCTGGTTTACTCGCCTCACAATCTCTTCATAGGCAGCAATCACCTTTGGATGTCGTACGAGCGCTTCCATGTCATCCGGGGCCAGCCCTTGACCCGCGGCCCAGTTCCTTAGAGCAGAAGCGTTCGGAGAGATGAGCACACAGGCAAACTTGTGCTTATCTCCCACCATGGCAGCATTACCAACGAGGGTATTGGCCTTCAACATGTTCTCGATCGGCTGAGGGGCGATCAGCTTGCCTCCGCTGGTCTTGAGTAGCTCCTTCTTGCGATCTGTAATTGAAAGGAATCCCTCAGAATCCTGATTGCCGATATCACCCGTCCTGAACCATCCGTCGGGAGTGAATGCCTCCTGCGTCTGATCGTCCTTGTTCCAGTAGCCAGAGAAGACAGAAGGCCCCTTTACTTCGAGTTCTCCATCCTCGGCGAATCGGCACTGCACGTTTTCAAGGGGTATGCCAACCGTGCCAATCTTGTTCGACTTGGGATAATTCAGTGCAATAACCGGAGAGGTTTCCGTAAGCCCATAGCCCTCGAGGATGGAGATACCCGCATCTGCGAACCACCCTCCCGTGTCGACACCCAGGGGCGCACCGCCAGCGATAAAGATCCTGGTGCTTCCGCCGAAGGCCTCGGCAATCTTGCTGAAGACGAGCTTGTTGGCGATCTTCCACGCAA
Source organism: Edaphobacter sp. (assembly GCA_035760765.1). Classification (GTDB taxonomy): domain Bacteria; phylum Acidobacteriota; class Terriglobia; order Terriglobales; family Acidobacteriaceae; genus Edaphobacter. The sequence goes on from DASTSJ010000330.1 coordinate 2,243, forward strand.
GTCCCCCGGGCTTTCTATCTGCAATAATCTCCGCCCGATGCTCTCTTCCGACAGCAAAGGCCCATGTAAATATTTTGTGCTTCAACGATGACGCGGCAGACTTTGCCTCGACGGCTTGTCGGATCTTTTCATAGACACGAGGCACGGCGACGAAGATGGTGGGCCGTACCGTTTTCATAGCCTCGGGCAGTTGCTCGAACTTGGCGCAGTAGGCCAGTTTCGTCCCGTGATACAGCAAAGCGTAGTCGAGATGTCTCGCCGTGACATGGGAGAGTGGAAGAAAGGAGATGCTGACATCCTGCTCCCCAAGGCCCAGCGGGCCCGTCGAGTAGTTGAGATTGCTCGCGAGATTGCCATGCGAGAGCATCACGCCCTTGGGCTCGCCTGTCGTGCCAGAGGTGTAGATAATGGTCGCCAGATCGTCGGGCCGCGCTGCCTGCAGCATCGCGTCGAATGCAGCGTCTCTCTGCTCTTTGACGCCAGCATCCTTCATCAGTTCGGAGAAGCTTGTCGCTCCTTCGTAACTGCCCGGGTCCATGACCACGACATGCTCCAGGAGCGGAAGATCGCCTGCTTCGAGCAGCTTCTGATACTGCTCTCCGCTTGAGACGAAGACCGCCTTCGCTCCTGAGTCCCGAAGCATATAGCCGATCTGCTCTGGCGTCAGCGTAGGATAAAGCGGCACATCGACCGCCCCAATCGCCAGAACTGCGAAGTCCGTCACCGGCCACTCCCATCGGTTTTCGCACAAAAGGCCGACACGATCTCCCTTGCCGACCCCCCAATCTTTCAGAACCTCCGCGAGGGCGCGGACGCGACCATAGAGCTGCCTGGAGGTGATGGGAGACCACGCTGCCGGGGCATCCTGCGCCATCATGACCACATGGTCCCCACGACCCGTAGCCCGAACCAAAACATCGTTCAACGTCTTCAGATCAAACATATGTACGAGAACCATCCTGTCCCTGTAATGCCCGGTTGAACTCTACTTTGCGGAGTAAGGAGTAAAACGAGTCGCAGAGGCTCACGATGCGCCTCCTGGCTGCGCGATCCTGTCCTCGCCGGCTGAGATCCCGTGCAGCAGCACCTCCATCACCTGACGTGCCGTAGTCTTTGCGTCGTAGGTGCGACCGGTGAAGACTGCTGAACTCAAGAGCTCATCGATTGCACCGAACATGCAATGCGCCACCACCCCATCGGAGATATCACGGCGAAAGGTCCCCTGCTCCTGCCCGCGGCGAATGATCTCGCGCACCATCTGGATATACCGCACAAGGTGATGATGCGAGAAGCGAGCGAGGAACTGAGCGCTCTGGCGCATCTCTGTCTGCATCAGGATCGTCATGCTGCGGTTAATGCTGTGGCTTTCAAGATGGATCTGGGCGATGTACTCCAACTGCGCCCGGGGATCGGCTATCGTCTGAAACTGCCCCTCCACCTGGTCGAAGAAGCGCCCGAAGGTCTTATCGATTGCCGTGTGCAAGACATCTTCCTTGCTCTTGAAGTAAAGATAGATCGTGCCGTCTGCCACCCCCGCTCTTCTGGCGATAGCACTTACCGGTGAGTTGAAATATCCTCGCTCGGCGATTACCTCAACCGCCGCGTCGAGGATGCGCTGATACTTATCACTGCCGGGCCCGGTTGCAGGCATAACTCTCGCCGCCTCACTCACGCCAGCCCTCCGTCTCTCTACCGAACTGTTCAGAATCGCTCGTCCCGGAAGATTCCGGTTCTCGTCACTCTAAAGAAACTAACTGCCCTTGCCAACAATCAACTGGTTTCTCCCCGGAAAAGAAAACCCCCGGTCGGAACCGGGGGCAGATGCTAAATGTACCTTCGCATGTTTATGCCTGAGGCTTGGGGCTGAGGCGCACGAACTTGCTGGAACGATCAGCCCATTGAGCGACAAGCGCCTTTGCAAGACCGCTGTCAGAGAGCGCGATGTGTCTCTCGATCAACGCCTTCAATGCATTCTGCGAGTCAAGATCGACCGAGTCAAATGCTTGGGGATCAATGAAATCCGGATGATACTTCATCTCGGACATAAAGCTTCCATCTTCGTCGAGTACCCAAGCCAAACCGCCAGTCATACCGGCACCGAAGTTCATACCGGTCTTTCCAAGTACGACAACGGTTCCGCCAGTCATGTACTCGCAACCGTGATCGCCCACGCCTTCGACGACGGCGACCGCGCCTGAGTTCCGTACCCCAAAGCGCTCACCAGCTCGGCCTGCGGCGAATAGCTCACCCGAGGTCGCGCCATAGAGTGCCACGTTGCCCAGAATGACGTGCTGACCGCTGTCCTTCGCGGCAAGACCACGCGGGCGAATCACGATCTCGCCACCGGAGAGTCCCTTGCCGACGAAGTCGTTGGCCTGGCCATCCAGAATCAGCTTCATTCCATCGACCGCGAAGGCCCCAAAGGACTGTCCCGCGGTGCCGTGGAGATTGAAGGTAACGTCCGCGTTCACTTCGCCCTGAGAGCGGCGGAGTGCAATCTCACCGGCAAGGCGCGAGCCAAGCGCACGGTCGCAGTTTGCGATCTGCGACTCGATGACATAGGGCTTCCCTGCGTCGACAGCTTCCAAAGCCGGAACCGTCCACTTATCATCGATCGGCGGATGTGGCAACGGCTGATCGTTCCTGCCGCCCATCCAACGACGGGGGCCATCAGCAGCCTGCGCCAGCATCGGAGCAAGGTCGAGATTGCCATCGAACCGAACCTGCTCGAGCAGGTCGGAGCGGCCCACCGCGGCCTCGAGCGAAGGCAGTCCATAGCGGGCCAGAAGATGCCGCAGGTCGGCCGAGAGTTCCTCGAAGAAGCGCACGATGTGCTCCGGCTTGCCGCGGAACTTTGCCCGTAGCTCCGGCTTTTGCGTTGCAATGCCGGTCGGACAAGTGTTCAGATGGCACTGACGGGCCATATCGCAGCCCAGAACCACCAGCACTGCCGTCCCGAACGCGTACTCGTCGGCGCCGAGCAGCGCAGCGACCAGCACGTCGCGAGCCGTTGCAAGGCCACCGTCCGTGCGGAGACGAACGCGTCCGCGCATACCGTTCTGCATCAGGACCTGCTGGGCCTCGGCCAGACCGAGTTCCCATGGATTACCCGCGTACTTGATGCTCGACAGAGCGGCCGCACCGGTGCCGCCGGTGTTGCCAGCGATGACGACGTAGTCGGCATAGGCCTTCGCCACACCTGCTGCAACAGTTCCCACTCCGCAGCCAGAGACCAGCTTCACGCCGACCGAGGCCTTCGAGTTCACGCGCTTCAGGTCGTAAATGAGCTGCGCGAGATCCTCGATGGAGTAGATATCGTGGTGCGGCGGGGGCGAGATAAGCGCAACACCCGGCTGCGCGTGACGCAGTCGTGCGATGAGTCCGCTAACCTTGTGTCCGGGAAGCTGGCCGCCCTCACCTGGCTTGGCTCCCTGCGCCACCTTGATTTCGATCTCCTCGGCATGGGCCAGGTACTCGGCAGTAACACCGAAACGACCCGAGGCGATCTGCTTGATCTTGTTGTTGAGCGAGACGTGGACCGCAGGCGCTGCTACCAGAGGCTCTGCAACGGCAACGCCACCCTGAGCATGCACGGCTGCATTGGATCCACCGGGCCCCGGAAGGTTCTCCGTACCCACCGGATGTTCGCGGTAGACAGCAGCATCCTCTCCGCCCTCTCCGGTGTTCGACCGCGCTCCCAGCATGTTCATTCCCGCCGTGATGGTCTGGTGGGCTTCCGGGCTGAGCGAGCCGAGCGACATGGCGCTGGCGACGAAACGCTTGACGATGCTCGACGAGGCCTCAACCTCGCTGATTGGCAGCTCCGGTCCGGCAGGACGGATCTCAAGCAAATCGCGCAGAACAGCGGGATCGCGCTCGACGACGTCCTTGGTGAAGATAGCGAACGCGGCAGAAGGATCGGCAGGCAGCGGAACGTTTCGTGCGCTTCCTACAACCGACTGCAGAGCCTTGACGGTCGGAGGCTGCCAGGCGTGGGGTTCAGCCGTATCGGCCTTGCGGAACCGCACCCAGCCATAGTCCGGGAGATCGGGCTGCGCGGCAAGAGCTTCGCTGGGATGCCAGGTCTGACGGATCTGACGGTCGAGCTCAGCAAAACCGATCCCCGACAGCGGAGCCGGAGTATTCGGGAAGCAACGCTCCACAACGCTCGAGTGGATTCCGAGAATATCGAACTGACGGGCGCTGCGATAGCTATCGACGACGGAGATTCCCATCTTCGACATAACCTTGGCCAGACCGGCGTCGAGCGCCTTGAGCATCTTCTTCTCAGCCAGGTCAGGATCAGTGCCGGCAGGAGCCAGCGCACGACCGGTCTCAAGTGCGAGCCACGGACATACAGCTCCGGCGCCGTAACCAATCAGCACAGCCACGTGGTGGATGTCCCGAGCATCTCCAGCCTCGACCGCAATGCCGGACAGAGTGCGAAGCCCAGCAGCCACAAGAGCCTGGTGCACCGCACCGGTTGCCATGGCCATCGGAACGGGAAGCGTCTGCGCAGTGGCAGCGCGATCGGTCAGCAGCAGCAGCCGTGCACCGTTGCGAACCAGATCGATGGCGCGGTTTGAAAGCTCATCGAGCGCCTGCAGCAGCGTCATGCTAGGAGGAAAGACGCACGACAGTTCCTTGAAATGAAGCTCTGCGGAGTGGGGATAGTCGCCCGAGCGCAGCGCCTGCACCTGGCCGAGTGAGAGGAACGGCGAAGAAAGCGCCAGCCCTGGGAGGGGCGAGTTCTTGTCCAGCAGGTGGGGCCAGGGGCCCAGGCGAGTATGCAGCGATACAACGCAGGCCTCACGCAGCGGATCGATAGCAGGGTTGGTGACCTGCGCGAAGCGCTGGCGGAAGTACGCGTAGACCGGACGCGGCGTACGGGCCAGGAAGGCCAGCGGTGTGTCGTCTCCCATCGACCAGACAGCATCTTTACCTTCGGCTGCCATCGGCTGCAGGATCATCCGCACATCTTCGCGGGTGTAACCGAAGCCCTTCTGCAGCGGAGTCAGGTTGGCTGCGTCAGGCGTTGTAACCGGCTTGGGAACCAGCGGAGCATCTTCGAGGAGTCTGGAGTAGGTCGGGTCCGAATCGAAGAGCGTAAGCAGCTCCTCGTCTTCGTACACCTTGTTCTTCTCGAGATCGACGACGAGCATCTGACCGGGGCCAAGGCGGCCGCTGTGGACGACTTGGTCAGGATCGAGATCGACCAGACCGATCTCAGAACCGGCGACCACAAGGCCGTCCTTGGTGATCGCGAAGCGACACGGCCGCAGACCATTGCGGTCAAGGATCGCTCCCACGAGCTTTCCGTTCGAGAAAGCGATGGCAGCCGGACCGTCCCATGGCTCGGTGCAGTCGGAGTTGTAGCGCAGGAACGAGGAGTTGCGCCCGGAAGCAGCCGCCGGCGGCATCACCATGCGCATCGCTTCAGCGAGCGTGCGACCGTTCTGCGAAATCAGTTCAACAGCCTCGTCCAAGCTCGTAGAGTCAGTTCCACCCTGCGTCAGGACGGGTTTGCACTCCACCGGAAGCGTTGAGTCGCGGGCCGCCATACGGGCGCGATTGCCCCAAACCGTGTTGATCTCGCCATTATGTCCGATGGTCCGGCCAGGCTGGGCGCGGTGCCAGGTAGGCAGGGTGTTCGTGGCGTACCGCTGATGGAAGATGGCGAACGGAGTTACGAACTGCGGAGAAGCTAGATCGGGATAGAACGAGGCGAGGTCGTGGCCTGTACACATCGCCTTGTAGACGATCGTCTGGGTCGAGAGCGAACAGATGTACCCCTCGACGTCGCCGTTCTCGTGCGAGCGCTCAAACTGCTTTCTGGCCAGATAAAGACGCCGTTCCATCGTCGACGGATCGGCCTGATCGCCGTCAACCACCAGGATCTGGCGAATCTTCGGCATGGTCGAAAGCGCCATCTCTCCGAGGTATTCGATATGGACCGGCACATCGCGCCAGCGGAGCACCTTGAAGTCATGCGAAAGGAGGGCGCGCTCTATCAGAGCCTCTGCGCGAGTCTCTTCCTTGGGGATGAACACCATTCCCACACCCAGAACCGCGTCGGGGGCGAGCGAGAGCCCTTCAGCCTGAATCAGGAAATCCCGCGGAATCGCAGAAAGCACACCTACGCCGTCGCTGCTCTTTCCGTCGGCCGCAGTTGCGCCGCGATGGGCAAGACGAGCCAGGGCCGTGAGGGCCTGCGTCAGAATCTCATGGGATGCCGCGGCGTCGACCGAGGCCACAAAGCCGACTCCACAGGAGTCGTGGTCGAAGCGTTCATCAATCAGGGACGGTACCTGAGCCGTCTGGAACCTCTTAGATGAGGACCCGGGCGTAGAGGTGAAGACGAGGGGGCGAAACCTTTCCATGATTCACTATACGTCCGATGAAGGGAAGATTTCACCGGATAACCTTTCCGTCAAGGTATGGGCGATGCTCCGCGGGGAACATCATTGTATAAATATACACCGGAATGTATATTTATACATA
>DASTSJ010000331.1:0-2024 GCA_035760765.1 Edaphobacter sp.
GAGCAGGAGCTGCTGCGCCGCATTACAGGCCGGCGCATCTGCCCAGTCTGCAAGACCATCTACAACATTCACTCGCAGCCCCCGAAGGTCGAAGGTGTCTGCGATCACGATGGCACGCCGCTGCAGCACCGCTCCGACGACACCGAGCAGGCGTTTACCGAGCGGATGAAGGCTTACAACTCTCTGACCGCTCCGGTTATCGAGCATTACAGCCGCCAAGGTCGTTTCCGTGAAGTTGACGGCTCCCGTGCGGTCGAGGAAGTCACTGCCTCCATCGAAGCTGCCCTTCGTCAGTTGCGTCAGGCAGGGGAGTAGCTGCCATGGCGATCATGCTCAAGACCCCGCAGGAGATCGATAAGATGCGGATCTCCGGGATCGCTCTTCGCAAGGTTCACGACACGCTTGCGCCTCACGTCGCCGCGGGTGCGACCACGATGGACCTTGAGGAGATTGCGGTCGCTCGCATCGCTGAACTCGGCGGAAAGGCAGCCTTCAAGGGCTATCACGGCTACCCCTTTGCGCTCTGCACCTCGGTCAACGAGGAAGTGGTGCATGGGATGCCCAATAAAAAGCGCGTCCTGAAGGAAGGCGACATCCTTTCAATCGACTGCGGCGTCATCATCGATGGCTATTACTCCGACGCGGCCGTGACCTACGCCGTCGGAAAAGTTGACCCGAAGATTCAGAAGCTACTCGACGTCACCCAGACCTCCCTTGAGGCTGCTATCGAACAGTGCCAGGTCGGAGGACGCCTCTTCGACATCTCCGCCACTGTGCAGGAGATCTGCGAAGCTGAAGGCTTTGGCGTTGTCCGTGAGTTCGTGGGCCACGGCATCGGCCGCAGCATGCATGAAGATCCCCAGGTCCCGAACTTCGGCACGCGCGGTAAGGGACTTCGGCTGAAGCCCGGTATGGTGCTCGCGATCGAGCCCATGATCAACGCAGGAGCCCCCGATGTCCGGGTTCTGGCCGACGGCTGGACTGCGGTTACTGTTGATGGCAGCTACAGTGCTCATTTTGAGCACACCGTAGCCGTGACCAGGGACGGCCCTGTGGTTCTCACCCTCTAGGCTGGAATTCCGGCTGAAATCGGCCTCGTAAGCTGGCATATAGTGGGAATTCCGGGAGAAGTGGGGTATTATAAGAAATGCTGCGTGCATTATGCCGCAGGTCTGCGGTTCCCCGTTGCGGTGAATCGTCTTATGGGCTCTGGTACTGACCGAAACAACTGAGGAGAGTGTCGAAACGACCTTTCCCAAAGGAGATCGTTTGTCGAAGGAAGATGCAATTGAAGTAATGGCCACGGTCGTTGAGACCCTGCCGAACGCCATGTTCCGCGTCGAGCTTGAAAACAAGCATCAGGCTCTGGCGCACGTCTCCGGACGCATGCGTAAGAACTTCATTCGCATTCTTCCCGGTGACCGGGTTGCTATTGAACTCAGCCCGTACGATCTCAACCGTGGCCGCATCGTCTATCGCTACAAGTAGACGAGGCTGCTTCTGGCTTTTAGCTTCGCAGCTGCTAGCTGGAAACGATTCAGACCCAGGCAATCAGGCTAGTAGCCTTGGCATCAGCTCCTGAGCTGGTGGCTGAAAGCTAACGGCTGTTTTAGGAGAAGAGATGAAGGTTCGTGCTTCTGTAAAGAAGATCTGTGACAAGTGCAAGGTGATCCATCGCCGTGGCGTCGTTCGCGTTATCTGCGAGAACGCCAAGCACAAGCAGCGTCAGGGATAACTCAGTTACCCGAGGCGGAAGGTTTCGCCTCTCCACCGGCCCCCGCAGGGCTAGTTCGCCGAAGTCAAGGCGTGCGTTGAACCCCGCGGACATTGCCACAACCACTCACCCCGCTCCGTGGCGAAGCTTCCGGAGCCCCAAAGATAAGGACGCCAATGGCACGTATCTCTGGAGTCGATGTACCGAACAATAAGCAGGTACGCATCGGACTCACCTACATCTACGGCATCGGCAATTCGCGCGCTGCGAAGATTCTCGCGAAGGCGGACGTTGATCCCTTTGCCAAGAT
>DASTSJ010000332.1:0-4288 GCA_035760765.1 Edaphobacter sp.
AAGCAGGAGCACGTGAACCACGAGCGATGGCTGGTCTCCTATGCTGACTTCATCACGCTGCTCTTTGCCTTCTTCGTGGTTCTGTTTGCCTCAAGCCAATCCGATCGAAAGAAGCAGATGGCTGTGGCCGAGGCGATGCAGACGGCGTTTACCCCTTTGGGCAGCTTTGAGCAGCACGCTAAGACTCCTCCGCTGGACCCGTCGCCGGCAAGCTCTATGGTGACGCGTCCGGCAGCGCTGGCCATGCCGTTCCCGCAGGCGGGTCAACTGACACCAGAGCAGGAGATGAAGATTCGAGTGGCCAAGCTGATGCAGGACGCAGGAAAGAAGCTGCCGCCCGGAAGCTTGACCACCCGGATGACGCCAGACGGGTTGGCCATCTCTCTGCACGAGATCGGTTTCTTCCCTTCGGGTTCAGCCGTGATTCGGAGCGAAGCGCTCCCGGTACTGACCGCGCTGGCAAAGTCCATACCGGACGTGCCGTTGCGCGTGGAGGGACATACCGACAACCTTCCCATCCACACGTCGCAGTACCAGTCCAACTGGGAGCTTTCGACGGCGCGGGCCAGTGCGATTGCTCGCCTGCTGCTGGAGTATGGGTCGATGCACCCGAACCATATGGCGGCGGCTGGCTATGCAGAGTTTCACCCTGTTGCCTCGAACAATACTGAGGAAGGCCGAAGCCAGAACCGCAGGGTGGACATTATTCTTTTGCGAGGCCAAGCAGCTTTACGATGACGCGCTTTGGGCGCTGGCCGTCGAATTCGGCGTAAAAGATTCTCTGCCAGGTTCCAAGGTCGAGCCTGCCTTTGGTGATGGGCAGGGTAGTCTCGTGGTGCAGAAGCAGGGCCTTCAGGTGGGCGTCGGCGTTGTCTTCGCCGGTGTGGTGATGCTTGTATCCCGGCCAGCGCGGCGCAAGCTTTTCGAGCCAGGTTCCGATGTCTTCGATCAGGCCGTCTTCGTTGTCGTTGACGTAGATGGCGGCGGTGATGTGCATAGGGGAGACGAAGCACAGCCCGTCCTCGATGCCGCTGCGGCGGACGACCTCCTCCACCTGCTGGGTGATGTGAACCATCTCGTAGCGCTGTTTCGTGTTGAAGACGAGGTATTCGGTGTGGGCTTTTGTCTGTGGCATTCTGCTTCGCTCCTGGTCGATGTCTTTGTAAGCAGCATACTTCGCCTATATGGGAGGCAGGGCAACCAAACTCGGCCTGGTTTAGTCCTATTTCAATCCTGATTTCTACTGGTGGACGTGGCAGAAGTTGCTGCTAAAATCAAGCAAACGCCCACAACTGAAAAAGGACTCAGACGAGGCGAAGGGAGAGATTAGACAGATGGCTTATGTGATTGCAGAACCCTGCATCGGGACCAAGGATACGGCCTGTGTGGATGCTTGCCCGGTCGATTGTATCCACCCGAAGAAGGACGAGGCTGGCCACGCCGATTCGGATCAGCTTTTTATCGACCCGGTCGAGTGCATCGACTGCGGTGCTTGCGTACCTGTGTGCCCAGTTTCGGCGATCTATGCCGGCGACGATCTTCCGGAGAAGTGGGCAGCCTTCCAGCAGAAAGCTGCTGATCACTACGGACGCTAAGAGTACCCGCAGAAGCGGATGGAAGACGCGTGGCCATGTGCCACGCGTCTTTATTTGAACGGCAGGGTTGGAAACCGCAGGTGGGAAGGGAATGGCGCAACGGCAGAGTGAGGCGATTGTCCTGCGGAGCTGGCCGTTTGAAGAGGCTGATCTTCTGGTGAGCCTGCTGACCCGGGAGCAGGGGCGCATCAAGGGTGTGGCACGGCATGCGATGAGGTCTCGAAGGCGATTTGGTGGGGCGCTGGAGCCGATGACCTGCGTACGCGCAAGCTATGCGGAGAAGCCGAAGCAGGAGCTGGTCCGGCTGGATGCGTTCGAGATCCTGTGGTCCCCCTTATCGGATCCTATCGATTACGGCAGGACGGCGGCTCTCGAGTTCGTTTCCGAAGTGCTTGAAGAGGCTTTGCCGGAGCAGGCGCCGGAGGATGCGGTGTTTCGGCTGGCGCTGGCTGTTGCGCCTGAGATGCAGATTGGCCGGATATGGCTTCCGGTAACGTACTTTGCGGTGTGGATGCTGCGCCTGATGGGATGGATGCCAACGCTGGGCCATTGCTCCGCGTGTGGGCTGGATCTGCGCGGCCAGACCGTGTGGTTCAGCGAGAGCGCAGACGGTGTGTTCTGCGAGGATGATCGCCGCGGCAACGCCAGTCCGCTTGCCTCTGATTCGGTGAGAGAGGCGCAGAGGATGTTTCGTTCAACGATCGCCGAACTTTCCGCTGGAGACTGGCCAAAGCGCCGATCAGCCGATCTGCGGCAGTTTGCGGTGGCAATGCTGGAGCGGCATCTGGAGCGCAGAATTCGAAGCGGGCGCGCCTTCGAGAGGATCAAAGGCTAGTCAGCGAAGCTCTCGGCTGAAGGTTGCAGCCATCCTGGCGTCGCGTTCTGTGATGCCTCCGGCGTCGTGCGAGATGAGACCGAGCCTGACCTTGTTGTAGCGGATATCGATATCGGGATGATGGTTCGCGGATTCGGCAAGCTCGGCGACACGGTTCACAAATGCCATGGCCTGAACGAAGTCCGGGAAGGTCCAGTCGCGCACCAGCTTGCCGGAATCGAGATGCCATTCGGGATTTTCCTTGAGCATCGTCTGGATTTGCGCCTCGCTAAGAACAGCCATACATGCCTCCTTTGTAGAGCATCTGCCCCGGATGCTGGTGCCTGAACAAAGCTGGCAAGCCCAAGAAAGAGTCTAGATGCTCGTGAGAGCGTCGAAGCCATGCTCTTCAGTCCGCGTGCGAATCTGGGACCATTGCTGGTCAGGAATCCCAAGGTAAACGTTAACGATTGCAGGATCAAATTGTGTGCCGGAGCAGCGGACGATCTCTGCGCGAGCTGTTTCAAAAGAGGTTCCCTTGCGATACGGCCGGTCCGACGTCATGGCATCGAGGGTGTCAGCGATAGCAAAGATACGGGCGCCCAGCGGGATCTGGTTTCCCTTCAGCCCACGCGGATAGCCGGAGCCGTCGTACCTCTCCTGGTGTGCGTAGACGATCTCAGCAGCGTCGCAGAGGAAGGGGATCTTCCGGAGCATCTCGTAACCGCGCTGACAGTGTTCGCGCATGATTGCGATCTCTGCTTCATCAAGACGCCCGGGCTTGAGGAGGATTGCATCGGGGGTAGCGATCTTGCCAATATCGTGAAGGAAGGCGCCGCGAGCAATGGTGCGCAGCTCGTCACGACCTACTCCCAGGGCGTTGGCAAGTTCGATGGTGTAGGCGGTGACGCGCTTGGAGTGCCCTTCGGTTTCCTGATCGCGGAGGTCCAGCGCGTCGCCCATAGCGCCGATGGTGATGTCGTAGCTGCGTTCGAGGTCCTGCATGATGGCACGCAGGCGGCTGGTTCGTGTAGAGATGACCTCTTCGAGATGCTGGCGGTAGGCGATGTTCTGGCGCAGGTGCCGCCGATGTTCGGTTGCGCGGGCGACCACGCTTTCAAGCTGGCGGTGCTCGAATGGTTTGATGAGGTAGTCGAAGGCCCCGCGCCGGAATGCGCTGGTTGCCACCTGAATGTCACGGACGGAAGAGAACATGATGACCGGCAGATCGGGATGGTCGGCCGAGATGCGGTCCAGGAGAGCCAGACCGTCTGTGCCCGGCATCATAATGTCGGAAAGAACCAGGGCGTAATCGTGATTCTGATCGAGGAGATCGATCGCTTCCTGTGCTCCGGATGCGGTGACTGGATGATAGCCGCCGCGCTCCAGTAAAGTAGCGACAATGCCGCGTACCGGCTCCTCATCATCTACGACCAGGATCTTTTCCTGTAGCATCCGTATTTCGGGGCTCCCTCTCTATTGCCTCTTCTAGGTATCGGAAGAATCTATCAGGGCTTTACCGCCGTATTTTACGACGGCACGAGTTGTTTTCCCGTACCACGGAAGAGGCACATGCAATGAAGCTAAATACGTGCAGTAGGGGGACTTATGTCGACAGTCCGACATAAGTCCTGAACATTCTTGAGTCAGAGGTCAAACGGCAGAAATAAAGCCGTTCAACGACCCCTCTGCCTTTTGCGCTCGGTCCATCCCTGCTTCAGTGTCTGACGAGAGCGGGCAAGAGCGAGCGATCCGGCGGGAACGCTCTCCGTGATGCAGCTTCCGGCGGCGATATATGAGTCGGATTCAATCGTCAGGGGAGCAACGAGTGTAGAGTCGGAACCGACAAAGACATTGTCTCCGATGATCGTCTTATGTT
>DASTSJ010000333.1:0-5045 GCA_035760765.1 Edaphobacter sp.
ATCTACTTCGAGCGGGCGATCGCAGACTTTATCTCCTTCCTCGACCACCAGGTCCACACGCCGGCCGAGGTCCGTGAGCACCTCAATCGCTGCGAGCACGCCACCATCGCCGCTCACGGATACGGACTGCGCAGCTTTCGCAGGTCGCTGGTCCACTGCTTTGAGGAGCTCTCTGGAAGTCGAGCTACGGACGAACAGCACAGGCGCATTCTCGGCTTTGCCGACTACATCGCGGAGCACGACATCGAGCTTCTTCCCCAGGTAGGCGAGACCCTCCATGATCTCTCAACCCGCCACCGTCTCATCCTGGTAACAAAAGGCGACCCCGCCGAGCAGACCGGTAAGCTGGAACGCTCCGGCCTTGCGCCCCACTTCAGTGCCGTCGAGGTGTTGCCGGAGAAACACGATCAGGCCTATCTTGCGCTCTCGTCTCACCATCGTTGTGATGCCGCCCGCACGTGGATGATCGGCAACAGCCCCCGCTCTGACATCAACCCTGCCCTGCGCGCCGGGCTACACGCCATCTTCATCCCACACAGCTTCACCTGGGTGCTGGAACACGAGGTCGTGGATGCACCACCCGCAGGACAACACCTGCTCCAGCTCGAGACCTTCGCTGAGCTCCTCCACCACTTTTAGGCCGCTGCTCCCCTCCGGACTGCGGCAGCATCCAATGAGTATGTCTTCCTCCGTAAACACTCTGATGGAACAGCGCAGCAGGTTTCTCGCTTTCGTTCAGCGCAGGGTGCGCGATCGCCAGACCGCCGAAGACATCCTGCAGATGGCATATCTGCGCGCGATCTCCACCGCCGAATCGCTGAGGGAAGCTCCATCAGCAGATGCCTGGTTCTTCCGCATTCTTCGCAATGCAGTCATCGATCACTATCGGCATCAGGCGGTCGAAACTCGTACCTTCACCCCCTGGCAGCCCGAAATCGAGCATCCTGCAGTCACGCCGGACGCGGCCCCCGCGAATCTCTGTCCCTGCGTAAACGACGCCATCAAGGAGGTCCCTGCGTCGTACCAGGAGATCGTCCGCCAGGTCGATCTCGACGAGGTCCCGCTGGATACATTCGCCAAACGTGCAGGCATTAACCGAGGCAACGCCGCAGTTCGCGTACACCGGGCACACCGCTCCCTACGCAAGAAGCTCATCGAACAGTGTGGCTCGTGTGCTGGAGTTGGCTGCCTGGATTGCACCTGCGGACATTCCCCCGCCCATTAGGAAGACCCCCGAGGCGCCCACTTGGTCCTGAAGTTTACTCCCTGTCCCGCGGCGAATGCTTCCGCTAAAACGGTCTAAAAACACCTCCATATTCGTTTACCGCCGAAAATACTGCATTCTGGCTTGACTCTCGCGTCCTATACACCCATACTTTAAGCATGGCTTTCGACCGCACCCAGATCGTCTCCTTCTGTCGCATGTGTTGTTGTGACCGGGTGCGCTGTCGCCTCTGCCCTGTTTCGTAGGTCTGTTTGATCTGCGAGCCATTCCGGCAAGTCGCCACCGCCCACTCCAACCGAGTGGGATTTTTATTACCGTCGCTACTCTAAGCCAAAAGGATCCTCTACATGTCCACCACTCCGGCGCCTGCCGCCGTCAAAGAGACCAAAGCCCAGAAGACTGAACGACTTAAACTCGCCAAGAACCCTTGGGAAGCATGGGAAGAAGTGCGTGAGTTTGCTCGTCAGGGATGGGACACCATTCCCGCAGACTGGGCTCTGTACTTCCGCTGGTGGGGAGTCTACAGCCAGGGCGACGGAAAGGGTGTAACCGGTGGCAGCGGTGGTGAAGGCAAAGCCACAGAGTACTTCATGATGCGCATCGCGCTGCCGAACGGCATCCTGACCAGCGCGCAGCTTCGCGTCATCGCCGACGTAACCAAAAAGCACGCCAACAATCTTGCCGACATCACCACGCGGCAGAATATCCAGCTTCACTGGCTTACGATCCAGGATCTGGTAGAAGTCGTCGACGCCCTCAACACGGTCGGCCTCAGCACTAAAGGTGCCTGCGGCGACGTGGTGCGTAACGTTACCGGATGCCCGCTCGCCGGTCTGGACAGTCATGAGCTGATCGACGCAAGTCCGTTTGCCGTGGAAATCGCAAAGAAGCTTAACGGCAACACTGATTTCGTCAATCTTCCCCGTAAGTTCAAGTTCACCGTCTCCGGCTGCCCGGTCTGGTGCAGCTTCCCTGAGATCAACGATGCCGCCCTCACCGCCATCAAGCGCACCGTCGACGGTAAGGAAGAGATCGGCTTTACTCTGCGGGTGGGTGGAGGCCTCTCCAACGAGCCGCACATCGCCGTCCGTATCCCCGCGTTCGTCCGTCAGGATCAGGCTGTGGAAGTCGCCACCGCGACGGCCGAGGTCTTCCGCGATGCCGGAATTCTTCGTGAAAACCGTACCCGTGCCCGCATCAAGTATCTTTTTATGCGCTTCGGCTGGACCGCGGAGTCCTTCCTGGAGGCTCTCGAAGCCAAGCTCGGCTACAAGCTTGACCCCAGCCCCGTCTCCGAAGACGATGTGCCGGCGGACATCTATCGCGATCACATCGGTATTACGCCGCAGCGCCAGCCCGGCCTCTCGACCGTTGGAGCCAGCGTCCTCAACGGCCGCGTCTCCGGCGATCAACTCCTGAAGCTGGCAGAACTGGCCGAGAAGTACGGCGACGGCAATCTGCGCACCACGATCGGCCAGAACATCCTGGTCGTCAACGTACCCAACCGCGAGACCGCCGCTCTGGTTGTAGAGCTGAACTCGCTGGGCTTCAACGTGGATGTCTCCCCGTTCTGGCGCGGAGCCATTGCCTGCACTGGAACCGAGTTCTGCAAGCTGGCCATCGCCGAGACCAAGGGCTTCAACAAATGGCTCGTCGCTGAGCTCGAAGAGCGTCTTCCCGGCTTCGATCAGCAGATTCGACTGCATGTTACGGGCTGCACCAACTCCTGCGGTCAGCACTGGATCGCGGACATCGGTCTCGAAGGCAAGAAGATCAAGAAGGACGGGCAGATGGTCGACGCCTTCTTCTTCTGCGTCGGAGGCTCGGTCGGCAAGTACGCCCGAACCGCCCGTCAGCTCGGCTATCGCGCTGCAGCCACAGATGTTCCGGATGCGATCGAGCGTCTCCTCAACGCCTATCTCGAAGCCCGCACCCCGGGTGAAGATCTGCGCAGCTACTTCGACCGGACGGACGACGTGGCTCTCCGGGCACAGCTTGCCGGTGAGGTTCTGGAGCCGGTGGAACGAGACGCTCCCCCGGTTGGAGCCGGTCGTGTGGCTCCCGGCGAGTAAGCTCAAACTGCTCACAGCAAAAAAGACCGCGTTCGCTGGAACGCGGTCTTTTTCATTTATCTTTTTCCTTTTTCGGTCACCGCACCGCTAAGGCTCAGCATAGTGTCACTTACGCGGGCTGAAGATACTCCGACACGCGGCGAATCAGATCCTTGGGGTGAATCGGCTTACTAACGATTGCGAAATCATGACCTTCCGCACGAGCACGGTCCAGGAGATCCGCCGTGGCAGCCTGACCCGAAAACAACAGAATTCGGCATTCTGGAATCTTATTCTTTAGGGCGATAGCGAGTTCCACGCCGGTCATCTCCGGCATCACGACATCGCTGATGACGAGGGTCGGAGGATCCTGTTTGGCAATCTCGAATGCGGCTTTGCCATCGTATGCCGTCCGAACGGAGAAACCCGACCGGGATAGGATGACCGCCAGCGTGTCGGCGATGGTCTGCTCGTCGTCAACGATCAGTACATCGAGCTTTGACGGCCCCGAATCTTCCCGCTTTGCCTCCTCAACTGGCACCACTTCGGTATGAAGAGTTTTCGTCATCAGACAACCCCTGAAGGCAGGGTATCATTGTCCGAGATTATGCGCCTTACCTATTTTGAATCAATGGTTTACACGTCAAATCTACACCACTAACTTACGTCGTCAATTTTGCATCAAATTAAGGGTGCGTTAGCGTTACGTTTACGCTACGCCCGTCAGGAGGTCGGTCTTTCGCAGTACCGCAAACGGAGGACACTATGGGCGATTACGAACAATCAAATACAACTAAAAAACCCATGAGGTTCGAATCCATCCTGCAGGGAGAAGTCCCGAAAGGAAGAGAGGGAAAGCACAAGAAGATCATTCGGCAGCTTCTTAATGACATTGCCCAGCTTCCCGCGGGTTCGGCCCTGAAGATTCCGCTGGCAGAGCTTCCCGATTCCAAGGAGAACATTCGCGCGGCGCTTAGCCGTGCCGGCAGGCAGAACAATCTGACGCTGGCAACATCAAGCAATAAGGACTTCCTGTTCGTCTGGGAAGCTCAGCCAAAGACCTCCGGTGATGGATGCTGAGGTTCGAAAGTCCTAAAGCACCATAATTGCTGACACTTACAGCTTCCGACTCTCCTGACAACAATCGTTATAATCAGCTAAGAGGCTCCGGGTGACCGCCGGAGCCTCTGTCGTATGGAACTGGCTCAAGGAGAAAGGGGTAGAACGCGTGCACCAAGGCTCTATGATCAGGAAGGAGCTTTAAGATGTCTCTCTTCCCCCTCTTTCTCAAGCTGACCAGCCGTCCGTGCGTCGTGATCGGAGCCGGACATCTGGCTGAATCCAAGATCGAATCCCTGCGCGCGGCTGACGCCGCCATCACCGTGATCGCTCCCGACGTGAGTGATCGCATCGCGGAACAGGCTGCTTCGGGCGAGTTGGTCCTGCATCAGCGTCGCTATCAGACGGGAGACCTGGCCGGCGCCTTCCTCGTCGTTGCCGCCACCAACGACCCTGCCGTCAATCGCGCCGTCTTTGCCGAAGCCACCGCTGGCAGAGTTCTGTGCAACGCGGTCGACGATCCCCCATTCTGCGACTTCTACTTCCCTTCCATCGTGCGTCGCGGAGAACTGCAGATCGCCATTTCGACAGCCGGAAATTCGCCTGCCCTGGCCCAGCAGCTTCGCAAAGAACTCAACGAACAGCTCCCGCTCAACCTCGGTGATTGGCTGACGGATCTTGGCAATCTTCGGCGTGAGGTCGTCGCTGCC
>DASTSJ010000334.1:0-8129 GCA_035760765.1 Edaphobacter sp.
GCCCAGACTTGACCGGCTGATGACGGGGACCGAGTTCGATCCCGCGCAGGAAGAAGCCACGTTCCGGATTGCAGCCACGGACCACGCCACGCAGGCCTTTATTCCGCCGCTGTGTCGCGAAGTGCTTTCAAAAAACCCTCGGGTCCGGTTCAGCTTTGTGCCGTTCCACGGTGGTCAATACGAAGCTCTCGAAAAGGGGCGACTGGATCTGCTGTTGAATGCCGATGACGGAACCGCCCCGTCGCACCTCAGTCGCGAAGTGATCTTCGAGGCGGACCTTGTCTGTGTCGTCGCAAGGAAAAGTAAGTACGGCAAAGCCATCTCGCTCAAGCAGTATCTTGCAGCGGATCACGTGGGAATCGACATCGTCGACGGAATACAAACGATTCCGGAGAAGCACCTTTCGGCAATTGGCGAAAAGAGGCGTTGCCCCCTTGTAGTCGCGTATCACAGTGCCGCAATCCAGGCAGCCGCGAGGACCAGCCTGATCGCTACGGTGCCTCGCCGGGTCGCCGCGCTCGAAGCATCCAACAGGTCGATCAAGATCCTCGAAGCGCCGGCTGTGCTTGGAAGATTCAAATACCTGATGCTCTGGCATCAGAGAATGAATACCGATGCCTCCCACGGTTGGCTAAGGGCTACGATGCGAGAACTCGGGAAGTCGCTCTCATAAGAGCAGTGTCGTTCCGACGATGCCGACACCCGATGGCCGCGCCGCCCTTATCTGGTTGTAATCGCAGGGCAAATCACTCCTCAGGGAAGGTATGCCCACATAAAACTCTCGTTCTTCGCGCACACGTCTCCTAATGAGAAGAAGTGCATTTCTGGCTCTGATTCAAATGCCTATCCGACACATTCCTGCCGGATCAATGTTTCAACCCGCTTCTTCACCTCATCTCGGATGGTTCTGACTTCCGAAGGAGACAGCCCCTTAGGGTCGCGAAGGGGCCAATCGTCACGACGCAAACCTGGGACGTGAGGGCATGTATCGCCGCAGCCCATGGTGATGAGGAGTTGAGCATCCCCCGCCAATCCCTCGGTGAGCCGTTGAGGTTTGGCATGGCTGAGGTCGATGCCTACGTCCTGCATGACAGCGAGCACTTCAGGGTGAACACGCTCGCCCGGCTCCGTGCCCGCCGAAATGGCGTGGGCCTTGGCCGGATTTGCAAGTTGATTGAAAAACGCGGCGGCCATCTGCGAACGTCCCGCGTTATGAACACATGCAAAGATCACTTTGAGCATGACAGGTCCTTATGAGCAGCAGGCAGGTCCGCAGCATGGAGCAGCGGCAGCCGCATCATTCGCTTTCGGCTTGATCGCATAGATCTTCACACTGGCGGCGGCGGCGTTCACATCGTACGTCTTCAGAAGCTCTGCCAGCTCTGCATGCAGCGTAGGATCTGCGGCCGCATCTTCTGAAGTCGTACAACACGACTCACCATCCATCGCGGGAGAGCAGCAGCCGGACTGGTTCTCCACCTTCGCGTAAGCGTTGAGGTCTGAGCCGCTGTCCACAATCTCTATATGCTCAAATCCGGCAGCCCGCAGACCTTCGTAATAGTCGTCTATGCGAATAGCTCCACCGATGCAGCCGACGTAGGCCGCCATGCTTTGTGCGATGGCTGCAGGCAACTCGCCCTTGAGCGCAATGTCGCTCACGGCTAGACGTCCCCCGGGCTTAAGGATGCGAGCAATTTCACGGAAGACGGCGGGCTTGTCCGGCGCGAGGTTCAGAACGCAATTTGAAATCACGCAATCGACGGACGCGTCAGGCAAAGGAATAGCATCGATGGTTGCCTGGTAAAACTCCACATTCGTATAGCCGCCAGCGACAGCGTTCGCGCGTGCGCGGTCGATCATCGCAGCCGTCATGTCAATTCCGATCGCCCTGCCCTCCGGCCCAACTTTCTTTGCCGCCAGAAACACGTCGAGGCCTCCACCAGAGCCTAGATCAACGACGATTTCGCCGGGACGCAGGTGCGCGGTCGCTGTAGGATTACCGCACGACAACCCCATGTTGGCTTCTGCAGGAATCGACGTCAGTTCCTCTGGCGAGTAGCCAAACGCTTCAGCCACCGCTCTTACGCCCTCATCCTTACTGGAAAGGCTGCTCTCCGCGACCGCTCCGTACTTCGAACGAACCGACTCAAGAATCTCCGCCATGCTGACCTCCGCGGCAATATATACGCCTAAGCAAATATAGGCCTTGAATTCATATTCGTCAAAGCGTATACATAATGCATGGGACGCAAGCCTGAATTCGATATGCAGATGTTCTTTCAGGCGCTCGGAGACAATACGCGCCTCCGGCTTCTGAACCTGATGGGAGAGCAAGAGGTTTGCGTCTGCTACTTCGTGGAGATCATCGGTGCACCGCAGCCGAAGATCTCACGGCATCTCGCGTATCTGCGGAACGCCGGTCTTGTGTCGGCGCGACGTGAGGGCAAGTGGATGCACTATCGCATCGTCATGCCGCCGCACATCGGCGCCACCCACATACTTCGACAGACGCTCGACTGGCTGAAGGAAGATAAGGCGATGCAGTCAGATCGGGCACGTCTCGTAAAGGCTTGCTGCTCACCCTCGAAATACGCGCTGGATGGTGCTCCGCTTCCTGCCGCCGTGGCTGAACGCTGCGAGGCCTGCTGATGAGCGTGACTGCTGCGCAAAACCAGGCATGTAATCCAACGCAAAGGAAGCAGCTGTCCTTCCTGGACCGCTACCTGACGCTCTGGATCTTTCTTGCGATGGCAGCAGGAGTGAGCCTCGGGCACTTCGTTCCTGGCTCCGCAGCGTTTGTGAATCGCTTCCAGACCGGGACGACGAACATCCCCATTGCCATTGGCCTGATCGTGATGATGTTTCCGCCGCTGGCAAAGGTCCGTTACGAGAAGCTGGGCAACGTCTTCCGCAATCGACGAGTGCTGGGATTGTCCCTGGTACAGAACTGGCTTATCGGGCCCGCACTCATGTTTGCGCTCGCAGTCATCTTTCTGCGCAGTGAACCGGCATACATGCGCGGGCTGATTCTAATCGGCCTTGCCCGGTGCATCGCGATGGTGCTGGTGTGGAATGAACTTGCGGAAGGGGATGCGGACTACGTAGCGGGGTTGGTGGCGATCAACAGCGTCTTTCAGGTGCTCTTCTACAGCATTTATGCATGGCTCTTCCTCACCGTTCTGCCCCACTGGTTTGGGCTCCATGGGAGCGTTGTACAGATTGGAATCGGGCAGATTGCGAAGAGTGTGTGCCTGTATCTGGGAGTCCCCTTCGCGACCGGCTTCCTCACACGCCACGTACTCATTCGGGCCAAAGGGGAGCAATGGTACACCGTACGTTTTTTGCCTCGCATCAGCCCGCTTACGCTGGTCGCCCTGCTCTTCACCATCCTGGTGATGTTCTCGCTCAAAGGAGATTTGATCGTTCGCCTGCCCCTGGATGTTCTGAAGATTGCAGTGCCGCTGATTGTCTACTTTCTGCTGATGTTTCTTGTGAGTTTCTGGATGGGCAGGCGTCTGGGCGCGGACTACGCACAGTCAGCCACGCTCTCATTCACTGCTGCCGGCAATAACTTTGAACTGGCGATAGCGGTCTCGGTTGCGGTCTTTGGATTGAACTCCGGAGAGGCATTCGTGGGGGTAGTAGGGCCGCTGATCGAAGTTCCCGCGCTTATCGGGCTGGTTAACCTGGCGTTCTGGCTACGGAAGCGGCTCTATAGAAATAGCGATCCGTATCGTTAAGCCGGGCTTCTCGTCGGTAACAAGCAATCATCTCAGAACAGCCGTGAAATCGAGCCTGTCCCTTGCATTCAGGACACCTCGAAAACTGCACGCGAAAACCTCGTTAGAGATGGTCTTTGTGCAGCGCGACCGTCTGTTTTGATTTAACCGCTCTAGAGAAGCCAATGCGTTTCGTTCACTGATCTTTCGCGAAACACAATTGGATGACGAGAACGGCGTTTATGAGGACTGACTATAACAAGCCTTAACACGTTTGGTTAAGGCCCGTCCTATAATCGTCGGAAATGGATCCCCGTCTCAAAGAAGCCGCACGCTGGGTTCTCGTGCTGGTCACCTTGTCGGCGACAAGCCTAATTCTCTTCATTCTCCTTATGGGTCTTATGCTCTGGCCGGATCGATCCGTGGTTACAGCTTCTACGGCTATTGGCATAGCTCCCCGTGCAGCAATCGAGACCGCGCACCGATTAGACTTCCTTCTCGCAATCCTGTTCTGGGTCATACCATCCGCATCCGCCATCGGCTTCGCAGTGCATAAGCCCCAGCGCAGGGCTCTTAGCCTCGGGCTGTCGGTTTCTGTCATTCTCTTTGCGACCGTTTGCTTCTTCTGGGTTCGACAAGATCGTTCGACATCCATGGAGTGGGTTGCCATCATTGCTACTATCATCACGTTGAGCATGGCTCTCTTCTCATTTTTCAAACCAAACTTCCTTCGCTCCCTGACAATCGTCAACTCCTTCGCCATCCTACTCCTCTTCGGTCCTTCAATCGTCGCTTTGTCTCACAGGACAAGAACGATACCGCAACCCAAAGAGCTGTGGTCCACAACGCTGCAGGAGGAACAATGGCAGGCCATGAACACCGGTTCGGAGTACGCCGCAACAAGACAGGTTGCCTTTGCAGGCGATCGCGTCATTGCTGTATTCGACGCTGGCTTCGCACCCTCTCAACCACCCAAAGATAAGTGGCCTGTTTCCACCTACAGACTCATATCTATGGATTTGAAGACCGGGGCAAAACTCAGGGAGATCACTTTCAATGGCAGGTGGGGCTCAATGCCATACATCTATCCCACGCAAGAAGACTCAATTGATGTGCAGAGCAATCCTCCACGCACCGTCAATCCAGATTTAGTGCCAGTAACAGATGCATCCAGTACAACTCAAGCGAACCGCCTCAAAAAACAGAAAAGCCCGGAGTGTGGTGGCGCCAACTGTGATCCACCCACATACATTCTGGGACAGAACATCATTCAACTGAGACAAAACAGTTTTCAAGTCGTCGATAATACTGGAAACATTGTTAGCGGTGGCAACTTGGTCGAGTGGGGAACCTTCGCTGGCGCTAGCGCCGATGGTAGACGTTTCGCTATTCAGTCAAGCTATACAGAAGGTGATCCGGACTTCGCGGTCTACGAGTACTTCACGGTCTATGATGCGGCGACGGGAAAAGTACTTGCACGGATTCACACTAAAGATCTTCCCGCTCGTCAGTCATGGTCAGCCTTCTCACCGAACGGTCGATATTTTGCCGCAGGAAATCCGAAGAAACTGTCGATGTATGAATTGCCTTAGCAGCAGTTCGCTCGCCCGAGCTTCGATAATTCTGGCTGGCCATCGTTCGCTCTGGATTGGTACTGACAAGTCGGCTTCTCTTCACTAATCGGTAGGTTTCCAGGCGCAAACTGTCCGCAACAGCCACGCGATCTCCCACGTCATACGGACGTACGAAACTCCAATCGATGCGCGACTCCACTCCTCAGACGTTGAACTTGAAGAACAGGATGTCGCCGTCCTTCACAACGTACTCCTTACCTTCGGACCGCAGCAGTCCCTTCTCCTTCACGGCCTGTTCGCTGCCGTACTTGAAGAGGTCGTCACAGGAGTAGCAGTCCGCCTTGATGAAGCCGCGCTCGAAGTCCGAGTGAATTACGCCCGCGGCTCCGGGAGCCTTGGTTCCGCGGCGAATCGTCCAGGCGCGGACCTCCTGCACGCCGGCCGTGAAGTACGTGATCAGGTCGAGCAGCCGATACGCGGAGTGAATCAGGCGATTCAAACCTGGCTCCTTCAACCCGACAGACTCCAGAAACTCAGTACGTTCGTCGGGATCGAGCTGCGCGATCTCGCTCTCGAGCGCACCGCAGATGCGGACCACCTGCGCGCCTTCTTCTGCCGCACGCTTCTCGACGGCTTCCGTGTACGCATTGCCGGTCGTCAGCGCCGCCTCGTCCACGTTAGCCACGTAGAGCTGCGGCTTGGCGGTGATCAGGAACAACTCGCGAGCCGCTGCGCGCTCATCATCGGTCAGGTCGGCCGTGCGCGCGGGCTTTCCGGCTTCGAGCACCGCCTTCAGCTTCGCCACCGCGGAGGCCTCCGCCTTGATCTTCGCGTCCTGGGTATTGCGTGCCAGCTTTTCGACACGCTGGGCGCGCTTCTCGACGGTATCCAGGTCGGCCAGCAGAAGCTCGGTGTTGATGATCTCCATGTCGTGCAGAGGATTGACGCCGCCGGCGACGTGCACGACCTCGGGATCGTCGAAGCACCGCACCACGTGGCAGATCGCATCGGTCGCGCGGATGTGCCCGAGGAACTGGTTGCCTAGCCCCTCGCCCTTGCTCGCCCCCTCCACCAGACCAGCAATGTCGATAAACTCCATCGTGGTCGGGACGGTGCGGTTGGGAACCACCAGCTTGGTGATGTGGTCCAGCCGCTCGTCCGGCACAGTCACGGTCCCGGTATTCGGGTCGATCGTGCAGAAGGGATAGTTCGCCGCCTGGGCCTTAGCCGAGGTCAGTGCGTTGAAGATGGTGGACTTGCCCACGTTGGGCAGGCCGACGATTCCGCAGTTCAATGGCAAGGAGATTCCTCTATTCGTCGAGCGGCTCTTTCGCTCGGAAGATTGCGCTCGCTAAAAGCTGTCTCTTACAGGATAGTCGATTGCGCTCTGACTGCTGGTAATGCGTATTCCACAACAAGAACTATTCCCTATCGGGAGATGTTAGGCTTTGGCTCTGCGCCAATGCCGCACCCTGGGAGGTGCAATGAGATCTTGCTGGATGGTGGGAGTTCTGTGTCTTGGCGCTGTAAGCGCTTCGGCTGCGCCGACGGTGCTGGAATGTGGCACGACGAACTCGGCGCGGTATACGGCATCGACGGCAGGCTTTGACCTGGTCGCACCGCCATCGCAGCAGACAAAGACGGGGTGCGCCAGCGACGCTCCCTTCTTCGTCTCGTTTCCCGCTACCGACGGCAACTATCGGGTGACGGTCGAGCTGGGCGGCGATGCCGCCGCCACTACGACCGTTCGGGCGGAGTCCCGCCGCCTGATGCTGGAGCAGGAGGCCACGAAGCCCGGCCAGTACAGTACGGAGAGCTTCGTCGTGAATGTGCGCACGCCGTCCATTCGCGGGGGCGACCGCGTACACCTCAAGCCGCGCGAGATCGGCGCGTTGGACTGGGACGACAAGCTGACGCTGGAGTTCAACGGCCAGCATCCTTCCGTGCATCGCATCAAGGTGGAAGCTGTTAAGGATGTACCGACGGTCTATCTCGCGGGAGACTCGACCGTGGTCGATCAGGACAAGGAGCCCTGGGCAGCGTGGGGACAGATGCTGCCGCGATTCTTCGGTCCAAAGGTAGCGATAGCCAACCATGCCGAGTCAGGCGAGACGATTCGCTCGTTTGAGACAGAGAAGCGCTGGGAGAAGATCTTCTCCACCATCAAGGCAGGCGACTACCTAATGTTGCAGTTCGCACATAACGATCAAAAGCCCGGCCGCGGGTATGTTCCCGCGGAGACCGACTACACCGCGCTCGTAGAGAAGTATGTAGCGCAGGCTAGATCGGTGGGCGCACATCCGATTCTCGTAACCAGCATGAATCGCCGCAGCTTCGATGACGCCGGAAAGATCACCGACACGCTCGCGCCGTATCCGCAGACCTTGCGGAAGATCGCCGCAGAACAGAAGCTGCCGCTCGTCGACCTGAACGCGATGAGCAAGGTGATGTGGGAGGCGATGGGACCGGAGGGGACTCTGAAGGCGTTCGTGCATTATCCGGCGAACACATTTCCCGGCCAGACGACGGAACTGGCGGACAATACACACTTCAACAGCTACGGCGCCTACGAGCTTGCGCTGTGCGTGGTGCAATCTTTGCGCGACCAGAATAGTCCGCTGGCCAGGTGGATGCGTCCGGGAATTGCACGGTCGACCCCGCGCATCCGCAGCAGCCGTTCACGCTGCCGCTGAGCCCGATGGTGGACACAGCGACGCCATACGGTCGCTAGCGCTCGAGATCGGACGGCGTTCTACGTCCTGGCCGCATCCTGTTCCAGGATGAGGCGGGCTTCGTCGAGGTTGACTCCCTCGCCGTCGACGATCAAGTTGTACTC
>DASTSJ010000335.1:0-3686 GCA_035760765.1 Edaphobacter sp.
AGCGCAGCCGCGATCGAGACAGGGTTCCCACCAAAGGTGCTCGCGTGCGATCCCGGCTCCCAGTCCATGATCTCGGCACGCGCCATACAGATTCCCAACGGCATGCCGCTGGCGATTCCCTTGGCGATGCACACGATATCAGGCTCGACTCCGGTGTGTTCGATGGCCCACCACTTCCCTGTCCTGCCCGCACCCGACTGCACCTCGTCCGCGATCAGCAGGATGCCGCGACGGTCGCAGATGCTGCGAAGCTCACGCATAAAGTTTGCGGGCGCCACGACGTATCCGCCCTCGCCCTGCATCGGTTCGACGATGATGGCGGCGACCTCTTCCGGAGGTAGCACCGTGCGGAAGAGCCGATCTTCGATGTAACGAGCGCAGCTTAAAGCGTAGGCACCCTGCGCCTCTGCATCACCGATGCATCCGCGATAGCAATATGGGTAAGGAACGTGATGGATACCGGGCACAAAGGGAGCAAATCTTCGCTTCTGCTGCGGCTTCGAAGCGGTGAGCGAGAGCGCGCCCATCGTCCTGCCGTGAAATGCGCCAAGGAAGGCAATGATGTTCTGGCGACCGGTGTGATAGCGCGCCAGCTTGAGCGCACACTCCACGGCCTCTGCTCCGGAGTTTCCGTAGTAGAACCTGTGCGGCCCCCGCATGGGAGCTACTGCCGAAAGCCCTTCTGCCAGCACGGTCATGCTCTCGTAGTAGAAGTCCGTTCCGGACATATGGATGAGCTGCGCCGCCTGATTCTGAATCGCGCGCACCACCTCCGGATGGCAGTGCCCAGTAGACGCGACGGCGATCCCGGCAGTGAAGTCCAGGAATTTATTCCCGTCGACGTCGCAGATGTGAGCTCCCCGTCCGGACTGCACGACCAGCGGATATCCCCGCGTATAGCTGGGCGAGATGAGGCGAGCGTCGGCTGCGATCACCTGTCTTGCACGCGGTCCCGGTAGCCCTGTTCTGCGTTCATTCGGAAGAATCGGTACGGCAGGCGCGATGCCCGCCATCGGAGTGTGATGGAGGTCCATGGGAGTTCTCCTCTTCGAAGTAGTGCCTGAGTTACACCAGCCAGCCGCAAGGCTGACATTGCCCGCAGCAAAGTCGAAGAGAGAAATTAGTCGCCGGAGAAGAGGCCGGGCCGCAAGTGCGAGGGAAGGTCATGGAGACAGATACCCGGTAGGCAGCACCGATGCTGATCTGTCGCAAGCGGTAGCGAAACGGACACAAATCGGTTCGCCATACTCCTTGAACCTCGGCGAGAGTATAGCGCGTTCTCGCGCACTGCCGTCGAGCAAAGGCAACGATTCGCGCGTTACTTGAAGATGCTGCCTGCTTTGTTGCGCTTACGAGGAAGGAGTCACCCGCGCCAGATCGGCAACAGCTCAGGCTCCGAGACGCGAAGTTCTTTCAGGAGATCGTGGTGAGGGCTCAGGCTGCAGACCGGGTCAATCGCGTTGGGATCACCGGTCATCAGGAACGCCTGGCAGCGGCAGCCGCTAAAGTCCTTCTCCTTGCGGGGACAAGTTTTGCAAGTGTCCGACATCCACTCATCTCCGCGAAAGCGATTGAAAGCAGAGGAGCACTTCCATATCCACTCGAGATCATGCTCGCGAACATTGTCGAAGACCATGCCGGGAATGACTGCAGCCGAATGGCACGGCAGCGCCTGTCCCGCAGGATCGATCAGCATCATCTGGCGCCCCCATCCACCGACACATGCCTTGGGGAAGCTGCCAAAATAATCCGGGAAGACTGCCTCGACGTGAATCTTGCCCCTCAGCCTCTGCTTCGCAGCTTCCACGATGGGAATGGAACGCTCCACCTGCTCCTCAGTAGGCATCAGCAGAGCGCGATTCTTTAGCGCCCAGCCGTAGTACTGAACATGCGCAATCTCCAGGCGATCGGGGTGCAGATCCTCGGCCAGCGCGATGAACTCCTCCAGGTGATCGAGGTTCATACGATGGACCACCAAGTTTATCGTGAAGGCTAACGGATAGCGCTTGAGCACAGGCACCAGCGCCAGCTTGATGGCGTGAGCGCGCGTTCCGGCGATGTGGTTCGCAGAAGCCTCCTCAATGTCTTGAAAGGAGAGCTGCAGGTGCTCCAGGCCTGCTTCAACTAGGCCAGCTAGGCGCTCTTCGGTTAGACCGACGCCCGACGTGATCATGTTGACGTAGAGACCGGCCTCGCGCCCTGCCCGAATCAGCTCCGGTAGGTCCTTGCGCGCTAGAGGTTCGCCGCCAGTCAGGTGCAGGTGCAGGACGCCCATCTCTGCCGCCTGCTGGAAGACGCGCTTCCAGTCCTCGGTTGAAAGCTCCGCCTCAGCCCGCTGCATCTCGAGCGGGTTTGAACAATAGAGGCAGTGCAGAGGGCAGCGGTGCGTCACCTCAGCGATGAGCGACAACGGGAACCGTGGCGTCGAGATGGGGGCAAGCGAGGTCATGCTCCTACTCTTAAGACTCCTCGCTGTTGCAAACGATTCAGGAGGCTGAGCACGTCCTCGCCGATCTCCTTCTCATCCACGTCCTGATATTGCTGGACGAGCGCAGTGACGACATCGGCCACTGTCCGCTTCCCATCGAGCATCGACAGGATCTCGCGTGAAGGGCCGGTCAGGTTCAGAGTTCCCTCAGGAATCAGCAGCACGCTGTCAGTGGGATGCAGGCGGCATCCGGGAGCGAGCCGCGGCGTCGAGGTCAGTTCCATCTCAGAGAATCCTTTTCGAGTCAGTCACACGCAGGAACGAAGGCTCCCGGCGGAATGTTGCCGGGCGAGACATAAGCGTAATCAATCGCATCGAGCTGCGCCCACAGGATGGCGCACTTTGCCTCCAGAGCACCAATCACTTGCTCCTGCTCCTCGCGCGTCTTCGCGTGTGTCGCAACGTAATCGAACGCAAACGTCGCATCTTCAGGAGCTTGTGTAAGACGTCCCACAAAGTAAGCCAACCCGGGTACAAGATACGGATAGTGGATACGCATCTGGTCCATCCGCAGGGAGATCAGGTCGCGCGAAAATAACTCCGTCAGCGACGACGCCACCGCCACCAGCAGCGAGCTGTCACGCACCAGCGCAAGGTAGGCATCGACGGCGTAACGGACGCCCGGCAGAATGCCGGTACAGGGAATGACCTGCTCGCGGGCAAGACCGGAGGCCTCCGCAAGCTGGATCCATTTCTCGATTCCGCCGTAGCCGTCCTTGTCGCCATCATGATCCAGAATGCGCTTTCGCCATGCGCGGCGAAAGGCTGGATCATCGCTCTTGGCGAGGATCAGCGAGTCTTTCATAGGGATGCGGCTCTGATAGTAGTAGCGGTTCAGCGCCCAGGCCTGCAGCTGGCCGCGGGTGAGCTCGCCCTGATGCATGCGCAGGTGAAAGGGGTGGCGATGGTGATAGCGGCTGTCACCTACCGCCTGCAGCCGGTCGCGCAGTTCCTGACGCGAAAGCAGCCTGTTCTCTGTATCTACTGCGGTCGTCGTGGTCATTGATTCAGTTGCCATCCGTCGTGAGCCACCTGCCATCCTGCTGCAACCAAAGCGCTGTGCTCCGCGCTGCTGCTATCGAGGATGGGATTGGTGTTGTTGATATGGACGAAGATCTTGCGTGGAAAGTCTAAGTCCTGCAATAGAGCGATCGTGCCGTCGTCTCCGCTGAGGGGCACATGTCCTATGGAACGCGCC
>DASTSJ010000336.1:0-2013 GCA_035760765.1 Edaphobacter sp.
CGTTCGATGTGCGGCTGCTTCCCCAGGAGGTAGCCGCATCGAAGGCCCACGCCCGCGCCATTGCGGCTGCTGGCATCCTTACCGAGGTTGAAATGGCGAAGATGCTGCAGGGCCTCGACCGGGTGATCCCCTTTTCTATCGAAGAGGCCACGAAGATCAGCGGCGGGGACCCAAGCGCGCCGCTCGCAGCGCACTTCAGCCAGATCGTTGCACTCAACCCGCACGCTGAAGACATCCACCACTTCGTCGAGCTGCAGCTAACAAAACTGATCGGCGACCTCGCTCTCAAGCTCCACACGGGGCGCAGTCGCAACGAGCAGATCGCGACCGACATGCGCCTGTTCGTCCGGGATGCCATCGACCAGACGCTCCATGGCCTAGTCGCATGGCGCGAGGCCCTGCTCCGCCAGGCTAAATCAGCCGGTGAGGCCGTCATGCCCTCCTACACGCATCTGCAGCGGGCGGAACCTGTCCTTATTGCTCACTGGCTGCTGGCCTACGTGGCCATGCTGGAGCGCGATTTCACTCGTCTTGTGGACTGCCGCAACCGCCTCAATCTTTGCCCACTCGGCTCGGGCGCCATTGCAGGCGCGACCCTTGCCCTCGACCGCAACATAGCCGCAGAGACCCTCGGCTTCGACGGGCCCACCCCCAACAGCATGGATGCAACCAGCGACCGCGACTTCGCGCTGGAGTTCACACAGGCACTCTCCACGCTTGGCCTGCACATCTCTCGCTTCGCCGAGGAGCTCACCCTGCACTCAACCGCAGAGTTCGGCTTCCTCGACCTTCCGGAGCGCTTCTCGACCGG
Source organism: Edaphobacter sp. (assembly GCA_035760765.1). GTDB lineage: Bacteria > Acidobacteriota > Terriglobia > Terriglobales > Acidobacteriaceae > Edaphobacter. The sequence continues at coordinate 812 of DASTSJ010000336.1, forward strand.
CTCAAGCGCCATGCCGCAGAAGAAGAATCCCGACTTGACCGAACTCATCCGCGGTAAGGCAGGCCGTCTGCAGGGAGCAGCCATCACGCTCTCCACGATCATCAAGGGTCTTCCCTTGGCCTATAACAAAGACCTGCAGGAAGGCCAGGAGCCCGTTTTCGATGCCGCTGACACTATCCACGGCATACTCGCCCTGCTGCCAGATTTCACGGGAGCTCTTCGCTTCCGCACAGAGGTGATGCAGTCGTCTGCCGAAAAGGGCTATCTCAACGCCATGGCTGCCGCGACCTATCTCACCCACAAGGGAGTTCCCTTCCGGAAGGCACATGAGAAGATTGGCCAGACCGTTCGCCTAGGCCTCGAAACAGGACGCGAGCTTAATCAGCTCACGCTCGATGAACTGCGCGGCTTCGGCGAGGAGTTCGGCGAAGACTTTTTCGATGCCATCAGCCTTCAGGCGACGCTCGACTGCCACGATGTCATCGGCGGCACTGCGCGCAACCGGGTAGGGGATGCCATACAAGATGCCTCCCGGCGGATTGAGTCCGATCAGGCCTGGCTTGCATCAAAAAAGTCTGTGAAACTTGGCTTGGAGTCCGCCACACTTGTCTAACTCGTCCCTGATGCCGATAAGCGATTCGACCTCATCCTCGCGTCCGCGCGTTGGGGGAGCTGTCGTACGCAAGGCCAAGCTTCCGGACGCAGTTAACATCTTCGAACTCGTTAATTCGCTCTCCGGCGACGGCACGTTATTGCGACGCACCTATGCGGAGATTTGCGAAAACGTTCGCGACTTCACTGTGGCCGAGAGTGAGAGCGGAGTCTTCCTCGGATGCGGTGCGCTGCATCTCTACGGTCCCCATCTTGCCGAGGTACGATCGATCGTCGTGAAGCCTGAGGCCAAGGGACAGGGTGCCGGAGGAAAGCTGCTGCGCGCTCTGCTGGCTGAGGCAGAAGACCAGGGTGTTACCTGCGTCTGCCTTTTCACCCGGATTCCAGATTTTTTCTTTCACTTCGGCTTCCGCGTTGTAGAACGCACCGTACTTCCGGACAAAATCTACAAAGACTGCCAGAGCTGCCCACGCCTCTACGCCTGCGACGAGGTCGCCATGGCTCGCGGCCCAATTCCGCGCATCGCAGTGCTTGGGCCCAGCCGCTTTCCGCAGCCTGAGCTCGTAAAGCTGCAGGCTGGCTCCATCGCG
>DASTSJ010000337.1:0-15154 GCA_035760765.1 Edaphobacter sp.
CAAGCGCACGTCTGTTGCCAAACAGCATAAGTTCGAGTCCTGGAGACAGATAACTCCTGGAGACAGAAAAGCCCCGGAGAGCCGGGGCTTTTCTGTCTGGTTCCATTATAGCCGTTCAGAGGGTTGGATTCGGCAGAACTAAGTCCTTCTTACCGCTAGAGATAAGTGACCGGAAGGGTTGACAGCCAGAGCGCAGTTACTGCGGCTGCTGAGCCTTCTGTTGCTCGCGGTTGGCTTTGTCCTGAGCCTTGTCGGCCTTCTTCTGCTCGTCGGTATCGAGGGACTTTCGCTTTGCCTTGTCTGCCTTAGCTTGTGCCTTCTCGGCCTTCTCCTGCTTCTTGAGCTGCTTCTTCTGCTCCTTGGTCATCTGCTGGTTGGTGTTCTGGGAGTCGCTTTGCGAGTACGCCGGAAGGACAGGAGCCGCAAGGGTGAGGGTGAGGGCCATGATGGGGAGAAGTTTGCTGCGCATGGATAAACCTCCGGCAGATTGGGATGCCGGGAGAAGGAGAGATGGTTTTGTGGTGTGGGCGCGAGCGATGAGTTTGTTCGAAGTAATAAAGGGCGCACGTGCTGTGCCTCTGCTTCGCAGCGCCCTTCAGGAGTTGATTCTATTGGGGATCATGCAGGGACGGGAGGCGAGACGGCGACCAACCTTGCGCCTGAATGCGCGCCCTTCTGCGCGTGCGAGTAGCACCGAATGGCTAGCCTGTTCGGAGTGTTTGGTCGGGATGACGCATTCGGTGAGGATTGGTTGCAGTGTGCGAGCGCGGTCGGATCCTGCAAAACCCACCTTAGCCCGCTGCGCGGTCGAAGATGGGGTACCCCCGTTTGTGGCTGTGCGGAGATGATGCGCACAGCAGTCCCTCCGCTTCGGTCGGGATGACGTGTTCTGGCGGCTGAGAACCGCCAGAACCGGGCTATTCCGTTCTCCGTAGGGACTTCAGCTACTGGGCGATGGGTCCGCCGGCGGGAGCGGCCGAGGGATTCAGCTTCTGGGCGGCGATCATGCCGGCAGGACCTTTGGCATCCTTGTCCTTGAGCTGTGCGTAGACCTTTCTGGCCATCTCCGGTTTGTTCTCTGCCTCATAGAGGTCGGCGAGCTGGAGCTGCGCCGTGCCTGCGGGGACAGAGGTCGAGGGATGAGCTGTGAGGTCGTTATAAATTTCGACTGCCTGCGAGTCGCGGCCGGTCTGACGGTAAAGCTGGGCCAGGGCGAGCTTGCCAAGCGATGCGAGATCGCTGTTCCAGCTTCCGGCTACATCCTTGAGGGTGCTCTCGGCCTGTGCGTTCTCGCCAGCCTCAATGTAGGTAAGACCAGCGAAGTAACGGGAGAGCTTGCCGCTGGACGTCATACCGTAGCTGTTGGCGACATTGAGGAAGAGCTGGTTGGCCGCCTTGGCGCGATCGACGGAGGTGGCGAAGGTTTTGACCCCGGGAGGCACCTGCTGGCCGGGCGCCGCAATCGGAGTCTGGTAGGTCTGCATCGCCTCTCCGAAGGCCGTGTCGGCTTTTTCGCTGCGCTGGTTGAAGACAATGGCCGCGATCGCGAAGATAACGATGAGTGCACCGACGATGGAGCCGACCAGAATTAACGGGCGTCGGTTTTCGCTTGCCCACTCCAGGCCGTGCTGGGCGGTGTCCACAAACTGATCGTGCTTGAGCGCTTGGCGGGTCTGCTGATCCACGGTTTTTGATATCCCTCTTGGTGTTGTGGCGAGTTCGACTCGGAAGCGTGTTCCGGCGCGAAGCTCCAGTTTACCAGCGAAGCGATGCTTGTCCCATCGCAAGCGGTCAGACCAGAGAGAAAAATTTGCTAAAGTCCTCACTTTATTGGACCTCTGTTACGTCTACAATCATAGTTTCCGCACCGTAGAGTTGTTTTCTGCATCCAAAAGCCGGGTGAGTTCTTGCGATCACCGAGGGTTTGTGAGAGCAGCCTTGTGGAGAGTGTCATGCGTCGGGACCGGCGTCGAAATCTATGCTGAACAGTTCGCCAGAGCAGAGCGATGCAGTAGACCAACAGATCGAAAGACTTTCGGGTCTCAGGTTCAAGTGGCTGACATTTCCCAAAGAGATGGAAGACCGCTTCGACAGGGTGACCGGACAGCGGCGGATCAAGCGTCTTCGTCTCGAAACGCTGCTGGCGACGCTTTTGTTCGATCTTTTTCTGATAGCGGATTTCTACGGCTCTCCTTATCACTTCGAGAGGGCAGTTCTTGTAAGACTCCTGCTTGTTACCCCCATCTGCATGGTGATTCATGCGAGTCTCGGGCGCGTGCAGAAGGGGGTTTGGCGGGAACTGAGTCTTGCATACGGCGTATGCCTGGCCGGGCTGGCGCAGTTGTACCTGGAACTGAACCGCAGCCAGGTGACCTCCGCATACGTCCAGATGACGGTATTGGCTGTCATCCTGTTTGCCAATCTGGTGCTGCGTCTGCGTCTGCCCTATGCGGCAGCAACCTCAGCCGTGATGCTGGCCGGCGATGCACTCTTTCTATGGAAAGACCAGATGTTAAGGACGGAAGACAAGGTCTTTGGCGCAGGGATCGTGCTAGGCGCCACCACCCTGACCCTGGTCGCCAATTACAACGCATGCCGCGAAGAGCGGCTGAGTTACCTGCTGCATCTGCGGGGAGAGCTGCTGGTCGCCGACCTGAATCGTTTGAATGCCCAGCTAGTGCGTCGATCTGAGAGCGATGCCCTGACCGGGCTGGCCAACCGGCGATCGTTCGATACCCAGTATGCGGAGCTGTGGCGCGCGGCGCTGACCAGCGCTGGCCCGCTTTCGGTCGTCATCGTTGACGTCGACTACTTCAAGCGGCTGAACGATCGCTACGGCCATTTATATGGCGACGAGGTGCTAAAGCGCATCGCATCGCTGCTGCAGCAGGCCTTGCGTGTCAAGGACGACTACGCTGCGCGTTTTGGCGGCGAGGAGTTCGTGATTCTGCTTCCGAGGACGCCGGAGCACGCCGCCATTCAGGTTGCGGAGCGGCTACGAAAGATGGTGGAGCTTGCAGGATTCCCAGCGATCGATCCTGAGGAGGGTCCCTACGACCTGACGATACGGGCTACCGTAAGCTGTGGCGTGGCCTGCGCGTATCCAACGGCGAAGGACACCCCGGAGCAGTTACTGGAAGCCGCAGACAAGGCTCTGTACCAGGCGAAGGCAGAGGGCCGCAACAAGGTCTGCTGTGCTCCCAGCAACGCGCCCGCGGGCTCGCCTCGCTTTACTTGATATCGCGCCAGTTCTTCCCTACTCCGATTTCAGCCACGATGGGAACGGAGAACTCTGCGGCGTGCTCCATCTGTTGCTTGACGATCTGCTGAAGTTCCTCCGATTCCGCTGGCACAACATCGAAGAGAAGTTCGTCGTGGACCTGAAGGGTCATACGGGATTGCAGCTTGCGGCGCATGATCTCCGCGTCGATGCGGAGCATGGCGATCTTGATGAGGTCGGCGGCAGTTCCCTGCAGCGGAGTGTTGACCGCGGTTCGTTCGGCAAAACCACGCATGTTGGGGTTGCGTGACTGAATGTCGGGGATAGGCCGCACCCTGCCGAAGAAGGTTCGGACAGCCTGCTCGCGGCGCACGGTCTCGAGCGTCTCTTCGATGAAGCGCTTTACGCCCTTGTATCGGTCGAAGTAGCGCTCGATGTACTCGCGTGCCGTCTTCTGATCGATGCCGAGCTGCGCTGCCAGGCCGAAGGGCGAGATGCCGTATACGATGCCGAAGTTGACCGCCTTGGCGCGATTGCGCGTCTCCTTGTCCATCGTCTCGGCATCGACCTCGAAGACCTCGCTTGCGGTCAGTGTGTGGATGTCTTTGCCGGTCCGATAGGCGTCGAGCAGCAGCGGGTCCTGGGAGAAGTGGGCCATCAGGCGGAGTTCGATCTGCGAATAGTCCGCGGACATCAGGACGTTGCCGGGAGCGGCGATAAAGGCAGCGCGGATCTCGCGGCCGATGGAGGTGCGGATGGGGATGTTCTGCAGGTTGGGGTTGATGGAGGAGAGACGGCCGGTGGCGGTACCCACCTGGTTGAAGGTGGTGTGAATGCGCCCCTCCGAGTCTGCGAGCACGGGGAGCGCGTCGAGATAGGTGCCCTTCAGCTTCTGCAGCTGGCGATGCTCGATGACGAGAGCGGCGATGGGATGCGACTCGGCGAGCTCTTCGAGAACATCCTGTGCGGTGGAGACGACCTTGCCCTTGCCGTACTTCAGCGGCTTGGGCAGCAACATTCGGTTGAAGAGGACATCGCCAAGCTGCTTGGGCGAGTTGATGTTGAAGCGGTGGCCGGAGTCGGAGTAGATGCGCTCGGCGAGCGTGTCGATCTCAAGCGCGAGACGCGAAGACATCTCGCGGAGAAAGTCTGTGTCGATGCGGACGCCTGCCTGCTCCATACGCAGAAGCACCGGGACGAGGGGCTTGTCGATCGTCTCGTACACCTGCTGCAGGGGTGAGATCGATTCGGTCTGTGTCGCGGCCGCAGGCGAGGTGGCGAAGAGCATCTCGGTGGTCACGGCGCCGCCCAGCGTTGGCTGGTCGCTGGGGATGTTGTGGCTGACGGGAGCGTAGTGTTCCACCTGCTGGCCGAGCGTGATGGAGAGACGAGCCACTGCGGCAGCAGCCTCGGCCAGTCGCCTCGGGTCGTTGGGATTGTCCTTGCTGCGCTGATGAGCGAGTGCGCGACTGGTGCTGCGTGCGGCTATATCGACGAGCGTGTGCGATCCGTGGGTTGGGTTGACGAGATAGCTGAGCAGCATGACGTCGTTGCGAACGCCATTCAGGGGAATCCTGTGCGGCTCGAGCGCACGCAGCACGGCCTTCAGATCGTGCACGTCCTTGGGAAGACCGGCGTCGGTCAGCGCCTCGTGGATTCCGGACTCGTCGAGTGCGACCTCAAGGGCGAAGTGGTCGTTGACGGCAAGGCCCAGGCGGCAGGCAGCCTCTTCGGTTGCGGTGACCGGTGTCTCGATGGCGGGCGCGGGCGCGGCGAAGAGCGACATGTTTTCCGCTGGCGGAGGCTCCGGCTCGGGAGTGTCTTCCGATGCCTCCGGCGCAGTCTCTTCGACAAGTGCCTGTGCATCCTCTGAGATAGCGATTGCCAAGCCGTGGGGCTTGCCGGTCGCGGGGTTGATGGCTCGGGCTTCTTCCAGAAGATGCTTGATCTGCACTGCCGTGGGTTTCAGCTCGTAGGTGATGACCGTGGCGTCCTCTGCGGGTGCAAGCTCCTTGAGTAGCGTCGTGAACTCGAGTTCAGAGAAGAGATCGCGGCAGGCGGCGAGATCGGGTGCCTGGGTCCGCATGCTGTCGAGCGAGTACTCGATGGGAACGTTGTTGTGGATCGTGACCAGGTCTTTTGAGAGCAGGATGTTGTCGCGGTTGTTCGCCAGCGACTCGCGGTAGGTCTTTCGCTTGATGCTTTCAGGATTTTCTACGGCTGCATCCATGGCCGCCTCAACGGTGCCGAACTGCTGGATCAACTCGACGGAGCCTTTGTCTCCGATGCCGGGTGCTCCGGGGATGTTGTCGATCGAGTCGCCGCGAAGGGCCATCACGTCGATGACGCGCTCGGGGGGAACTCCGAGTGCTGCCTCAACACCCGCGGGATCGAGGATGAGGTTGTCTTTGGTCGGGTTGAGAATTGAGACGTTCTCGTTGACCAGCTGCATCATGTCCTTGTCGGACGAGACGATGTAGACGTGATGCCCCTGCTCGGCGAGGCGACAGGAGAGGGTGCCGATCACATCGTCGGCCTCGAATCCTTCGTAATAGAGGATGGGGATGCGGAATGCCTCGAGGGCGCGCCGGATGTAGGGCTGCTGCTGGATGAGATCGGGAGGCGTTTCGGCGCGATTGGCCTTATAGCCGCCGTATTCGATGACTTCAAACTGCTGCGTCTTGATGTTGAATTTTTTGACGTCCTTCAACTGCGCCGCCATCTCGTTGCGATGGACGGGAGCACCGACGTCGTAGACCGCGGCCAGGTACTCCGGCTGAAAGTCCTTGCGGAGCTTGTTGATCATGTTGACGAAGACATAGGTCGCGGCCGTAGGGATGCCGGTGCGCGTGGACATGGGCCGTGAGCGCTGCATGGCGTGATAGGCGCGGAAGATGAAGGCCATCGAATCGAGCAGGTAGATGGGAGGCTTGTCTGTCTTGTGGGTTTTGCCTGCGGTCGACTTCTTCTCAGCAGTCGTGATTTCGGCGGTCTTCTTTTCAGCAGTCTTGGTCGGCGTCTTTGCCATAGCCTTTTGATGGTAGCGCGTTATGGCGCGTCTCCCGAATGGTTGGAGGATTCTAGAGACGCTCCGGAGAGACGATCATCGGAATGGAGATTTCGCGGAGCTGATCCCGTCCTTCAGAGAATCAGCATGCAATCGCCGTAGGAAAAGAAGCGATAGCGCTCGCGGACGGCGTGCCTGTATGCGTTGAGGACGAGGTCCCTCCCAGCCAGGGCGCTTACCAGCATCAGCAGGGTGGATTCGGGAAGGTGGAAGTTTGTGAGCAGACCGCCAACCACACGAAACGGATGGCCCGGATGGATAAAGATGCTGGTCTCCCCGGAGTGCGGGTGCAGACGCAGCCCGCTGTGAGGATCGAATCCCTCGGCTGCAGCCACTTGCGCGCAATGTTCAAGCGTGCGCGTGGTTGTAGTACCTGCGGCGATGACGCGTCTTTTCTCGCTCAGGGCCGCATTGATTGACTCAGCGGTTTTGGCAGGAAGGGTGTAGTGCTCGGCGTGAAGATGGATGTCTTCCACCTTCTCAGCGTGGATCGGCTGAAACGTCCCGAGGCCAACGTGCAGGGTGATGGTCTCGATCTGAATGCCGTGGGCCCGTAGTTCGTCAAGAATGGCCGGGGTGAAGTGAAGTCCGGCTGTCGGGGCAGCCGCCGACCCGGGCTCCTGCGCGAAGACGGTCTGATAGCGCTCACGATCCTCAGCCGTGTCCTCCCTGTGAATGTAGGGCGGCAAGGGCATGTGCCCGATGCGGTCGAGGATGGCGCGGAACTCGGGATTGGGAGTAAAGCGAAGCGTCCGTTCGCCATATTCGCCAGCAGCGATCACCTCGGCCTCAAGGAGCGGAACTGACTCCCCTGGAGCTGCAAAGAGGAGGCGCTCGCCGGGCTGGACTTTGCGGCCGGGGCGGACGAGGGCAGTCCAGTCGTTTTGGGAGACCTGCTGGGTCAGCAGGACTTCGATGCGTCCGGTGGGAGATGGCGAGCTGGCCTGTGTGACGGAACTACGAGCGCGCGTGGCATAGAGACGCGCGGGGATAACGCGGCTGTCGTTGAGGACAAGGACATCGCCTGGGTGCAGCAGCTCGGGCAGGTTGCGGAAGAAGTTGTCGCGATACTCGCGGAGCTTGCGGTCCACCACGAGCATCCGGCTGGAGCCGCGAATTGCAGGGGGAGCCTGCGCGATCAACTCCTCTGGCAGATCGAAATGAAAGTCAGAGACACGCACACTCCTGATTTTACGGGAGCTATGCCGACGTACCGCGTCGCCGCGTCTCGGCGATCTTCACGGCACGATCAAGAGCGGCCTGCACAGCCTCCCTTTGCGCGGGGGCTGGAGCTGCCCAACCGACCGTCACCCGAGAGAATGGCTTGGGAATCAGGAACCGATCCCAGGAGCGCAGCGTCCATGCCCGCTCCGGGTGCAGGTAGATGGCGCCGACAGGAGCCTCGACGACCTGCGCGAGCTGCGTCACGCCGGGCTTGGCGATCTGGGCTGGTCCTCGCGGGCCATCTGCCGTGATAGCGCAGTAGTTTCCGGCAAGGTACGCGCGCTGCAGGTTTCGCAGACCGACAGCACCGTCGCGCGAGCTGGACCCTCGCACGGGAACAAAGCCGAGCCGCTGCACGGTTCTGGCGATCAGTTCACCATCGAAGCTCTGGCTGATGAGGATGTGAATGTTACCGTTGCGGAAGCGCCAGGCGCATGGCAGAAGGCAGCGGTGCCAGAGGGCATAGATGAGCGGCGGGGGCGTGTGATAGGCCGGTTCGGCGCCCTCTTCGCTTACGTCCTCGTAGCGCAGCGTCACTCCCAGCAGGCAGATAATCATGTAGGCCAACGGCGGAACGATTGCCAGGATAAGCCGCTGCTTGAATGTGTACTTTGGATCCACTACGAAAAGTCTACCGCCTGCATCTTCCGGACCGCCGCTTTAGCTGTACTTCAGCCAGCGCATGATCTCGGAGAGATTTGGCCGCTTTCCGTACATCAGGATTCCCACGCGGTAGATCCTGCTGGCGCACCACAGTATGCCGTAGATCGTGACGATCATCAGGAGGATGGACAGCGCGATCTCCCACAGGGGAGGACGCGCCAGCGAGATCCGCAGATACATGATGAGGGGTGTGCAGAAGGGGATGAACGAGATCACCCTCGAGATTGTGCCGCCGGGGTTGCTGATCACCGGCCCCAGAGCGAACATGCAGCCCGCTAAAGGCATGACGAGAAACATATTGAGCTGCTGGAGTTCCTGCTCCGAGTTGACCATTGCGCCGAGCGCCGCCGCGACGGAGGAGTACAGCAGGTATCCGAGCAGGAAGAAGACGACGAAATAGACAATCTGCGCCGCGCTGAGTGAGATTTGAGCGCTTTGGCCGGCGATCGCCTGCAGCCACGAGCCCGATGTAAGCAGAATGGCGGTGAGCAGCCAGACCGCAACCTGTGTCAGTCCGACCGAGCCGACACCGATGACCTTGCCGGCCATCATCTCCTCAGGCCGTATGGTTGCAAGAAGAATCTCAAAGACGCGGGAGGTCTTCTCCTCAATGATGGAGCGCGCGACGTTCATGCCATAGAGCAGGATGACCATGTACATGAGGAAGAAGAGCACGTAGATGGCGACGTAGCTGGAGGTGCTTTCGGCGTTCTTTCCGGCTTGCGTCGTGTCGACCCTCAGCGATTCCGCATTGCTGGCGACGTTGCCGTCGTTCTCCGGGCGCTCGCGCGCCAGCACGGTGCGAAGGGCTGTCGTGATGGCCGACTGTATGGCGATATTGCGTGCCGAGCGCGGTGTGTAGGAGAACTGCGGCCGTTCGTCGGGGTGGGCAGCCGGGGTAATCCACAGGTAGCCGTCGATCTGCTTGTCCGCAAGCATGGAGTTGAGCGTTGCGCGGGTGGCGCTGTTGCCAGGGGAGATGACATCGACCAGCATCGGATTGGTCTTGCTGCTCTCCAGCTCTCTTTGAAGATCGAGGGCTAGCTGCTGGTCGCGAGAGACGATGGTAATGTGCGCGGTGGACCTGGTGCGGGTGGTGCCCATCACGGAAGCCATAATTCCGCCAATCATGAGGAGCGGAATCATCAGGGTGGAGATGAGAAAGGCCCGTGTGCGGACTCGCTCAAGGTACTCGCGTTTTGCGATCAGCCATACGTTACGCATCGACGCGATCTCCTACGCTTTCGATAAAGATCTCCTCCAGTGTAGGCTCCATCACCTCGAAACGAGTGATCCGAACCCGGGAGACCGCATCTGCCAGGAGAAGCTGGGCGTCGCCACCGTCGCGCAGCTTGATCTCGGCCATACCGTTGTAGTTCTTGGCGCTTTCGATAACCGGATGGTTGAGAAATGCGGGATCGCCCTCGAAGACCATCTGAACGCGATTCTTGGGGTACCTTGCCTTGATCTCCTGCATGGCTCCTGCGAGAACTTTTTGGCCGCGATGGATCAGGCAGATTGTGTCGCATAGCTTCTCCACCTGGTCCATGCGATGCGTCGAGAAGAGCACGGTACGGCCCTGACGGTTGAGATCGAGCAGCGTGTTTTGCAGAAGGACCGCGTTGACGGGATCGAGGCCGCTGAAGGGCTCGTCCATAATGATCAGCTCGGGTTCGTGAAGGAGCGCGGCGATGAACTGGATCTTCTGCTGCATTCCTTTTGACAGCTCTTCTGTCTTCTTTGGAATCGCTTCGGTGATCTCCAATCGCTCGCACCAGCCGTGAGCGCGCTTGCTGGCAGTCACCGCGTCGAGGCCATGCAGTTCACCCAAGAAGATAAGCTGATCGATCACCTTCATCTTCTTGTAGAGGCCGCGCTCTTCAGGCAGGTAGCCGACCCTGTAGACATTTTTGCGATCGAATGGCTTCCCGAGCAGGACGACGGATCCGGTGTCCGGCATCGTCATACCGATCATCATGCGGATGGAGGAGGTCTTACCGGAGCCGTTGGGTCCCAGCAGGCCGAACATACTTCCCTGCGCAATCTCGAAGCTGAGGTGATCGACGGCAATCTTAGAGTCGTATGCCTTCGACACATCCTGAAGTTGAACTATGGCCATGGAGTGTGGGTCTCTGAGAGTTTAGCAGTCTGCACTTTGCAGGATAGTCAGGCTTACGCAGAGTCGCGCGCCGGGCTAGCTACTGAACTTGACTGTACATGGAGTTCAGATCGAAGTTATTCCATGCCTCGATGGCCCTTCCCTCGTGAAGCCGGACCATGCACATACCAGTGAAGCGAATCCGTCTGCCGGTCGCAGGCACCCCCAGGCCATCGCCGGTGTGGACCGCTGTGACGATGCAGCGCGCTACGGTCAGATCATTTTCGGAGACGGTCTGGGTCACATTCACATGAATCTCAGAAAAGCTGGAGCATATCTGCTTGTGAAAGGCCTTGAAGGCGCCCCTGCCTTCCACCACGGTGCCGTCGGGATGCGCCAGCCCATAGGTCATCACATGCGGAACCGTCATCTCGTCGATCGCTGCGTCGCGACCTTTGTTCCAGACTTCTTCAAACCATTTGTCAAGAAATGTCACAGGACTGCGCCTCCAACCAAGTCGAACGATTGTCTCTGGGGCCCCTGAAAAACCGCCTTCTGCGGGTGGAATAAATTATAGGTGTTGGTAGCATCGATTCTGTGGCAGACCTGTCGACTCCGATCAAATATGTAAGGCGTGTGGGCGAGCGAGTCGCAGAGGCGCTGGCGCGACGCGGAGTCGAAACCGTAGAGGACCTGCTTTACCATCTTCCCTTTCGTTACGAAGATCGCCTGAACCCGCTTCCCATTCGTGAACTGAAGGCGGGAGCGATGGCTTCGATCATCGGCGAAGTTCGCGGATCGGCGCTGTTGCGAACCAGATCGATGCCGATCTTCGAGATGACACTCGGCCAGGGCCTGGATACGGTGAAGTGCATCTGGTTCAACGGCAGTTATCTGAAGGACAAGTTCCAGAGCGGCCAGATGGTGGCGGTGTACGGCAAGCTGGAGATCTCCCGAAGTACGCCGGGGAAGTTCAAAATCATCCAGCCGCAGTTTGAGATTCTTCCAGCGCCTGATTCAAAAGAGGCCGAGTTTGTCGCGCTTGAGGTGGGGCGCATCGTTCCCGTCTACGAGACTCTTGGCGGAACGACGGCATGGGGCGCGAAGCTGACGTCGCGATGGCTGCGGAGGGTTATCTGGACGCTGCTGCAGGAGCTTCAGAATGAACCGGCGCAGGTGCCGGAGACTCTGCCCGGCGCGATCCTCACAAGGCTGGAGCTGCCCAGGCGATGCGAGGCACTGCAGAGCGTTCACTTTCCTCCGGCGGGAACTCCCATCACGCAGTTGATGTCGGCAGGGACGCCGGCACACCGGCGACTCATCTTCGAAGAGCTGTTCTACCTGGAGCTGGGTCTGGAACTGAAGCGGCGTCGCATGCGCGAGCGAGCGGGACACGCGTTCGCTACGGACGAGAAGGTTCGAAAAGCCATCAAACAGATCCTTCCCTTTCACCCCACGGCTGCGCAGAAACGGGTGCTCGGGGAGATCGCTGCCGACATGCGCCGAACCCAGCCGATGCGACGCCTTCTGCAGGGGGATGTAGGGTCCGGCAAGACGATCGTCGCGATGCAGGCGGCGCTGATTGCGATTGAGAACGGCTTCCAGGTCGCGCTGATGGCGCCTACGGAGATTCTGGCGACGCAGCACTATTTATCGGCGCGGAAACTACTGACCGGCGCTATTTCACCACGGACGGGCAGGCCGTATCGCATTACGCTGCTCACCGGGTCGCTCGATACAGCTTCGAAGCGCGAGGCCAGGGCGCGAATCTATCGCGGAGAGACAGATCTGGCCATCGGGACACATGCGCTGATCGAGGACAAGGTGGAGTTTCACCGTCTTGGTCTGGTCGTTGTGGATGAGCAGCATCGCTTTGGCGTGCAGCAGCGTTTTCAGCTGATGAAGAAGCCGGGAGCAGACGGCAGAGCAACGGAGCCGGACGTGCTGGTGATGACGGCGACACCGATTCCACGAACGCTCGCCCTGACGCTCTATGGCGACCTGGAGACCAGTGTTATCGACGAGCTTCCCCCAGGAAGGACGCCGATCATTACGCGCAGAACCAGTGAGCAGCGTGCCGATGACGTCTGGGATTTTGTCCGCAAACAGGTCTCTGCAGGGAGACAGGCTTACATCGTTTATCCGGTGATCGAAGGCAGCAAGGACGATCAGCCGGAGCTCGATTTTCCGCAGGATCCGCCTGCGGAGGCAGCAGAGGCGGAAGGCAGCGTTACTCTGCGCAGCCCGAAGAAGAAAGCGGCGAAGACCACAAAAGCCAGCAAAACCAGCAAGGCGGAGAGTCTCTTTCCGAAGAAGCCTCTGCGGGCGGCTACAGAGATGCACGACCAGCTTCGCGAAGGCGCACTGAAGGGACTCCGCCTGGGCCTGCTGCACGGACGGCTTAGCGCCGACGAAAAAGAGATCGTAATGCGGCGCTTTCAGCGCGGAGAGATCGATGTACTGATCGCGACCACGGTGATCGAGGTCGGCGTGGATGTGCCGAACGCATCCGTCATGGTCATCGAACACGCCGAACGCTTCGGGCTGGCACAGATGCACCAGCTTCGTGGACGCGTGGGCCGCGGATCCGCGAAGAGCTACTGCATCCTGATGACGAGCGATCGGGTGAGCGAACAGGCAGAAGCAAGACTGGATGCAATGGTTGCGACGCAGAACGGCTTTGAGCTAGCGGAGCTTGATCTGCAGCAGCGCGGACCCGGCGAGTTCTTCGGAACGCGTCAGGCGGGTATGCCGGAGTTTCGCGTTGCGAATCTTCTGCGCGACCGTCCGCTGCTGGAGCTGGCCAAAGCCGAAGCTGCAAAGTTCGTCGAGACACCGGATGCGGAGATCACGCGAGAAGAACGCGATGCCGTGTGGGAGAGGCTGAAACAGCAGTGGCAGCGCCGCTATGGGCTGGTCGAAGCCTAATCGCGAAGATCAAGTCTGCGCCACGTGTTTCCCTCATCGCAGAACGAGCTGCGTGATCGCCGGAACCGAGGTGTAGAGCAGCACGAGAAGTCCGGCAAGACAGGCGAGGCCTAGGCTGTGGAGGATGACAAATCGCAGCAGCGATCCTTCTTTGCCGTACTGGTCGGTCGCTGTGGTTGCAACCACGATGCTCTGCGGTGCGATCATCTTGCCCATTACACCACCCGCAGAGTTTGCCGCGGCCATGAGGTATGCGGAGATGCCCAGCTGTTGCGCCGTTAACTTCTGTAGACTGCCGAAGAGCACGTTCGACGAGGTATCTGAACCGGTTGAAGCGGTTCCGATCCAGCCGATCAGGGTTCCGAAGAACGGATAGAGACGGCCCGTACGGGCGAATGCGAGGCCGAGCGTGGCATCCATACCGGCGTAGCGGGTGACGAATCCCAGCGCCATCAGTGCGGCGATGGTGATGAAGGTGAAGCGCATGGCGACGAAGGTCTCTGCGCACGTCCTGACCAGCACGGCCGTGCGTGTTCCCATGGCGAATCCCGCGACGATGGCAGCGATGAAGATTCCTGTCCCAGTGGCCGAGAGCCAGTTGAAGTTGAAGATGGCGGATTCAGCCGTCGGAGAGGGGACCGCAGGAGGCATGCGCAGGACAGCCTGGTGCAGCCCGGTGACCACGATGTGGATGCTGCTGACAGAATCCAGCCACTGCGAAACCTTCGGGAGTCCCCAGACGATGATGAAGAGGGACAGAATCGCCCAGGGAAGGATCGCCTGCTTCATGAAGCCATCCTGCTGACGCATCGCAGGATGAGCATCGTCTCCGATCACCTGCAGGTTTGGGCTCAGCGATCGCTTCGGCTTCCAGAAGCGCAGCAGTGCAAGCAGAGCGATGATGGTGAAGCTGGAAGAGAAGATATCGACGAGCCAGGGACCGTGCAGGGTGGCGACCAGCAGGAGCGTCATGCTGTAGACGCCGCCGGCTACCAGGATGGCGGGCCAGATCTCGAGCATTGCCGCCCACCCGGCGTACGCGCAGATAAGCCAGAACGGCACAAGGATGCAGAATGGCGCGATCATGCGCGCGGCTACTCGCGACAGCAGCAGCGTATCCAGCCCGGTGATGCCGTGGAGCGCCACCATTGGGATTCCGAGACCTCCGAAGGCAACGGGCGCGGTGTTTGCAAGCAGCGAGAGTCCCGCAGCCTGTAGAGGACTGAAGCCGATACCGATCAGGATGGTGGCGCAGATCGCGACCGGTGTGCCGAATCCTGCCGACCCTTCGAAGAACGCTCCGAAGGCGAAGGCGATCAAAAGAAGCTGCAGGCGACTGTCCTGTGTGACGTGGATCAGACTCTGCTGCAGGAGTGTAAAGCTCCCCGACCGATGGGTAAGCTGATAGAGAAACAGGACGGGGAAGACGATCCAGGCGATCGGAAAGAGGCCGTAGGCCGCTCCGTATGCAGTTGCGAGGAGGCCCATCTTCAGAGGGAGATGAAAGACACTGACCGCGAGCAGGAACGCCGTGGCAAGACCGGCCAGCGCGGCGAGATGGCCTTTGACCCGGAAGACACCCATGGTCACCAGCAGGACGCCAAGCGGCAGGGCGGCCCAGAGCGCAGACAGAAGCCAGTGGTGCGCGGGATCGTAGCTTTGGGCCCATTGCAGCGTCGGCTCAACAAACACGCACAGCAAGGCGACTCCAGGAGAGAACGCTGGGTTAGACATGGAAACTGTGATCACTTCCCCCACGCAAGATGAGTGAGAAACAGTATGGTCTAACCATCGGACAGATGTAAATAACGATACGATCAGAAATAACCTGAGTATCAGGCTTTGCCGGCTCGCTGCTTTCGCATCTCAACTTTGAACGATATGGAGCACGCCACATTCTTACCAAACCAACACAATACTCCCCTCGTCCTGATCGTGCTGCTGAACTGGAACA
>DASTSJ010000338.1:0-21624 GCA_035760765.1 Edaphobacter sp.
CGTCGCCGCTGGAGTCGAGCATGGTCGCGGGATCTTCCCGGCGGCTCTTGCGGCGGCGGAGCTGGTCGAGGCACAGGTTGGTCACGATGCGGTACAGCCAGGTGTAGAAGCTGCACTCGAACCGGAAGTTGCCCAGGTGGCGGTATGCCTTGATGAAGGCCTCCTGGTGAACATCCTGCGCGTCCTGCTCGTTGCCCAGCATGTGCAGCGCGAGGCGCAGCACACTCTGGTCGTAGCGCCGCACGAGCGAATCGAACGCCGCGCGGTTGCCCTTCTGGGCCTCCCGAATCAGCTCATCGTCCTCGATACGCTGCTGGGCACGTGCCTCCAGCTGCGCCGGGGTCAGCTTGCTGTTTCTCGCGCCGGATTGAGCCGCTGCCTTTGCCATGCCTGGCAACGATTCTACCGCTGCATCCCTTAGTCCCAGTGCAAAAGGGGTTGGCTTTCGGGCGCGAGCCCCCAAAGAGAGGCCTGATACCAGCTCCCCGACGGGATTCATCTCGATCGCTTCAGCTTTCATCTGTTCTGACTCCGGAGTCAGTGACAACCATTTCCTACCCTGATAGACCCCGTTTTATCGGGAAGGTAAGCAAGCTTTGCGATGGGGTTCATCCTTGGGGCAGGATGGGATTCATCCGGGCAGGTTGAAGGGCTAGGACCTTCTTTGTCATACCGACTGAAGTGGTCCTGATTCTTAGCGGATCCGTCATCCTGAACGTAGTGAAGGATCCCTGTATTTTGCCTGGAGCAGTGTGGAGGTCACGGGCAAAATACAGGGATTCTTCGCGTTGCTCAGAATGACGGCACCTGCGGCTCCGTAGCTTATAAACTCACCACATGTCCTCTCGTTCGATCGCTCCCGGCCTCTTTTCCGATGTTCCCGATTCACAGTCCGGCTGGGTGACGGCCCATTGCGACGGGGGAGCGCGGGGGAATCCAGGTCCGGCGGGCTATGGAGCGGTGCTGACCGGCCCGAACGGCGAACCGCTGGCCGAGCTGAGCGAGTTCCTGGGAATCCGTACCAATAACTTTGCGGAGTACTCGGGCCTGCTGGGGGTGCTGGAGTATGCGCTGGAACACGGGCATCGGCGGCTGCGGGTAGTCTCCGACTCCGAGCTGATGGTCAAGCAGATCCAGGGGAAGTACAGGGTGAACTCGCCCGACCTGAAGCCGCTGTGGCAGGAGGCGAAGAACCGTATTGCGAAGCTCGAGCGGTTCGAGATTACGCACGCTCTGCGGCACAAGAACAAAGACGCCGACCGGTTGGCGAACCAGGCGATGGATCGCGGGATGAAGCGTCCGCACGGCGCCGGACAGCCTGCGCCGGAGCCCTTGAAGGCGACGCCGTACCCGACAAGGTCTTCGGCTCCCCCCGACCCTGACGCCCGCCCGAAGAGCGCGCCCGCCGCGATGCTGCGCGGATTTACCCGCGACGGCGTGGTGCACGTACTCGGCGGCCAGACGCTGCCGGACGGCATCTTCGTCAAGATCATCCCTGAGTAAGGCCGGAGTTACTGCTTGTCGAAGACATCGGTCCCGGCGACCTTGTTGCCTTTAGCATCGGTTCCCTTGACCGCGCTGGTCATCGTCTTTCCGTCTTTCGACACCACCAGGCGACGGGTTCGCAGCTCCTTGCCATTCTTCATGTAGTGAAGTTCGCGGGTATGGTCGTTGACCATCTTCGCGGTGATGGCGTCGAAATCTCCCTGGTCCGCCGTGGCCTTGCCGCCCTTCGCGGGCATGGTGTACTTCGCTGAGATGGGAGAGCCATCCGCGTTGGTGCCGGTGGCGGCTACCTGAACCATGTTTTCGTGATCTTCGATCACGAGGGTGACATCGGCAGGTTTTGTTCCGGAGGAATACTTTGTCTTCTCCGCATTGAGCTTCCAGGTTCCCGCGAAGGGGTCCTGGGCGAAGAGCGGCGTTGCGAGAGCTAGCAGCGTCAGGGCAACGAGTATTTTGCGCATAGCGGTCACCTCGTGGCGCGCAACTATACGCCTTCACGCACACAGCTGCCATGCGATGTTGAGGGCTTATGTCGTCGCTCGCTCGTCCGCTTCCGTCAGCCGCGAGCATAAGTCTTCGAGTTCCGTCATTTGCTGCAGCATCGATTCGAGCCTTGTAGACCCCATCTCTTTTTCCATGAGGGCCTGGATGCGATCGAGAATGGCAGCCACGCGAGCTGCCCGTCTTTTTCCGGCAGGCTCCAGTTCCAGCAGAAAACCTCGCGCATCCTCGCCGTTGATGCGACGCCGCACCAGGCGCTTCGCCTCGAGCGAGGAGACGACGTGGCTCACGTTTCCTCGCGTCGTCTCAAAGGTCCGCGCCAGCTCCGACGGACTGACACGCTTCTTCTCGAGAAAGATGGCTGCGAGAATCAGCGACTCAGTGAAGGTCACGCCCTCCTGTTTCAAGAGGGTATTCAAGGAGGCTTCCATGCGGCGGGCGATCCGGCTGGCCTGGAAGGCGAGACTCTGCTGGAGGAAGGATTGGATTCGCATGGCTTGGTCCTGGTGGTTGTTTTTGGCGGTTGCCTCGAACAGGCGAATACGTCTCGGTTTGAGATCCTGCTAACCCGTCTTAGCTGCTGCGCGGCGAAGACGGGGCCCCGGTTTTGGGCTCAGTTTATTTTAGTTGATTCAATAAACTATTTATTGAAAAACAAAACTATCGCGCACGGGGTGGCTGCGTGAGAGATGATCGATTCTGTGCTTAGCCCCCGGTATCTTGTTCTTATCGCAGCCTTCTCCTCGACTGTCTGGGCGCAGCAGCAGACCTCCCCGACGCCGGACGAGGTTCACGAGACGGTGACGGTCACGACGGCGATCCCGCCTATTCCTCTGTCGGAGTCGAACCGTTCGGTGATGACGCTGGATACGCAGGAGCAGCCGCTGCTCTACAACGACGTCACGGACTATCTGCGGCAGGACACGACGGTCAACCTGCAGTCGCGGGCGCCTGCGGGCGTGCAGGCCGATATGTCGATCCGGGGCACGACGTTCGAGCAGTCGCTGGTTCTGCTGAACGGGCTGCGCATCAACGATCCCGAGACGGCGCATCTGAACCTCGATATTCCAGTACCGACGGATGCTCTCTCGCGCGTGGAGGTGCTGCACGGGTCGGGCTCGACGTTTTATGGCTCCGATGCGATTGGAGGCGCGGTCAACCTGATCACGGAGCGGCCTGCGCTGGAGCCGCGCTTTTCGGTCATCGCGAAGTCGGGCGCGGGGAACTACGGTTCGCTTGAGAATCATTTGCGCGCCGACCTGAGCACCCGCATGGTCAGCGAGCAGATCACGGGGAGCCGCGATACCTCGAACGGCTTTATGCCGGATCGCAACTACTCGAGCAATGCGCTGTCGTCGGAGACGTGGCTGAATGTGCTGAAGCCGGGTACGACGGACATTCTGCTGGCGGGCAGCGACCGGCCGTATGGGGCCAACCAGTTCTACGGCAACTATGACTCGTGGGAGCGCACGAAGGGATGGTTTGCCGCGCTGCAGCAGCAGGTGGGTCAGCGCACGTCGGCGAGCTTTGCGTATCGGCGGCATACGGACCTGTTCGTGCTGCTGCTTGACCGGCCCAACTACTATCGCAACAACCACATCACATCGGCGTGGCAGGCGGCGTTGCGAAGGGCCGATCCCATCGGCACCAACACGACTCTTTCGTATGGACTTGAGGCGAACGGCGACTCTATCCACAGCAGCAACCTGGGGATCCATGCGCG
Organism: Edaphobacter sp.; assembly: GCA_035760765.1. Classification (GTDB taxonomy): domain Bacteria; phylum Acidobacteriota; class Terriglobia; order Terriglobales; family Acidobacteriaceae; genus Edaphobacter. The sequence goes on from DASTSJ010000338.1 coordinate 3,731, forward strand.
CAACCAGGGCGCGGGATATGCGAACCTGTCGCTGCGCGCGCTGGGTCGCTTCTCGCTTTCACTGGGCGCGCGGGAACAGGTCTTCTCGGGAGGCGATTCGGTGTTCTCGCCCAACGTGGCGGCGGCCTACACGCTGACCAGCACGGTGCGGCTGCGGGCCTCGGTGGGGCATGGGTATCGTCTGCCGACGTATCTGGATCTGTACTACGCGGACCCGGCGACGATCGGGAATCCGAACCTCAAGCCGGAGTCGTCGTGGAGCTACGAGGGTGGAGTGGACTGGACGCCGGCGAGCGCTCCGCTAACGCTGAGCGCCACGGGATTCAGTCTTCAGCAGAAGAACGGCATCGACTACTCGAAGTACGACCTGTCGAAGCCGTGGCAGGCGGTCAATGTGGCCGACTTTGCCTACAGCGGCGCAGAGGGCAATGTGCGGTTCCGGCTGCCGCATGCGCAGCAGCTGCAGATGGGGTATACGGCGGTACAGGCGGGATCGCCGCCGAAGGGGCTGATCTCGAAGTACGCCTTCAACTACGCCGCGCAGTCAGCGCTGATCGCGTGGAGCGGGCAGCTTCCGGGGCAGATTGTTGCGAGATCGCAGCTTGCGGTGATCCAGAAGACGATGCAGTCGCCGTATGCGCTTTGGGACCTTTCGCTCGCCCGCGATCGTGGACGGCTGCGCCCCTACGTCCGGCTGCTGAACCTGACCGATACGGCGTACCAGGAGATTCCTGGCGTGCCGCTGCAGGGTCGTACCATCATGGCGGGCATGCAGGTGAACTGGTCGAAGAAGCAGTGATCTACTTCGTGGGTTCCTGGTAGATCCCTACGATGTTTCCGGCAGGATCGCGGAATCGAGCGGTGATTTCGCCGGGGTCGGCGCCGATGGGCTGCACGATCTCGGCTCCAGCGGCCTGCAGCTTCAGGATGGTGGCCGCAGCGTCGTCGACCATGATGTAGACGACAAACCCGGGACTCTGCGGTGACCTGCCGGTGATATAGGCTCCGCTTACCTGACCGGTCGTGTCATCGAATGCGGTGGCTCCGTCGCCACGCTGCCGGACGGTCCAGCCAAACACCTGGCGGTAGAACTCCGCCGAGCGCGCAGGATCGCTGGCAGGCATCTCGATGTAGCAGATCTTTCCGCCTTTGGATTCGCTCATCACTCCCCTCCGACTACGAAGCTGCAGATTAGCGCTTTTTCGCAGACCGGTGTGTCGCGGATCTTCCAGGTGGCTTCGGAGCCGTCGTCTTTCCGGCGGCTTTCCTTGCGGGCCGTTTGTGGGAGGCAGCGGCGGCCTGCAGGTGGGCTCCTGCTGGGATTGCAGACGCGACGGGTGTATTGAAGAGGTCCATCTCGGCCTGGCGTCGTAGCGTCAGTCCTTTGAGCGCCTGGCCTCCGGCCTTGTTCCAGCGGAGAAACTGCAGGGCGGCGGCGGCGAAGTCACCGGTGTTGACCAGGTGGAGCAGCGAAGACTGCACCAGGCTGGCGCAGCCGAGGTTGAAGGTGAAGTCGACGAGGGCATCGAACTGGTTCTGGTTGATGGGGGATTTGACGGCCTTGTTGACGCAGGCCGCTGCCCAGGCGACGTCGGCGGCCAGAAGGATTTCGGTCTGCTCCTGCGTGATGGTGAGGCTGGGCTGGACGTCGGGGCCGGTGTGGCCGTAGCCGATGGTCCAGACGCCGGCGGTGTCCTGATAGGCGTCGAGCCGCAGCCCTTCGAATCTCTCGGTCAGAGCAAGGCCGTTCGCGCTGTACTTGAAGTTTGCCATCCCACGTCTCCTCAAAAAAGAAAAATGGGAAAGAGCCAGCGAGGCCCTTTCCCATTGGTTTCCTACTTTAATCCTTCTTTTTAAGGATAACAATCGGGATCTGGTGAATCGGCAGATTTGTTTGGGGTGGGGAGTTTTTGAAATGAGCGAGTTCCGGAAACGGAGGGGTTGACACGTCTGCGAGTCTTGCCGTGCGGGGGTTGGAACCGCAGATCCTTCGACTGCGCGCCTTTGCCGCTTCGCTCAGGATGACACTTCTGTGTTGAGAGTTCTTTCCTGCGGGGATGGTGTTGGCTGGTCGGAATGCTGCAAAACCCACCTTAGCTTCGCGAAGGTGGGGCACCCGGCAGTGGCTGGGCGGACAGGGTGGTTTACTTGGCCAGCTCTGCCTTGACGATCTCGCTGACCAGTTTGCCGTCGGCGCGCAGGCCGTTGGCCAGGATGCGCTGCTGGACGACCTTCATGGCGGCTCCCATGTCTTTGGGGCCGGGCTTGGTGCCGCCCTCGGCTAGATGGGCGATGGCGCCCTGGACGACCTGGCGGATCTCGTCTTCACCGGCCTCCTTGGGCAGGTAGGTCTCGATGATGCCGATCTCGGTGCGCTCCTTCTCGGCGAGTTCGGGGCGGTTGCCCTTGGTGAAGCTCTCGACGGATTCGCGGCGCTGCTTGATGAGGGTGGAGAGGATCTGGGACTCCTCGGCGGCGGTCAGGTCTGCGCGTTTATCGATCGCCTTGTTCTTCAGGGCGGACTTCACCATGCGCAGGGTGGTCAGTCTGTGCTCGTCCCTGGCCTTCATGGCGGCGACAATATCCGCGTCAATGCGCTGCGCGATCGTCATTTTGTGTGTGCTCCTTCGATTGCATCGAGACGGGTTCGGAACCCTGACTCTTTATGATAGATCGCCTGCCGGAGCCCTGCCGGGTCGCTACAATAGAAGGTATGATTCGCAAAACGCGCCTCTTCACTCCCGGGCCCACGCCCCTGCTGCCTGCCGCCCAGTTTGCCATGGCGGCCGCTGACATTCACCATCGCACGCCTGAGTTTCGCGCCATGTATGCCCGCGTGCTCGCACAGCTGAAGGAGTTCGTCGGTACGTCCAACGACGTGATCCTCTTTTCCAGCAGCGGCACGGGAGCCATGGAGGCCTCGGTCTCAAACCTTACCTCGCCGGGCGATCGCGTCCTGGTGTTGACGGCCGGCAAGTTCGGTGAGCGCTGGAGCGCCCTGACGAAAGCCTTCGGCTGCCATGTGGATGTGGTCGAGAAGCCCTACGGCCAGACCTTCACGATGGGTGAGGTCAAGGCCGGGCTGAAGCTCGAGACCCGCGCCGTGTTCGTGCAGGCGACGGAGTCTTCGACCGGCGTCCGGCACGACATCAAGGCGATCGGCGAGCTGCTGAAGGCGGAGAAGTCCGAGGCCCTGCTGATCGTTGACGGCATCACCGGCCTGGGCACCACGCACCTGGATATGGATGCATGGGGCATCGATGTGTTGATCGGCGGCTCGCAGAAGGCGGTGATGATTCCGCCCGGCCTGAGCTACCTGGCGGTGAGCCAGCGCGCGTGGGACCGGATGGAGTCCACCTACAACCCGCGCTACTACTTCGACCTGCGCAAGGAGCGTAAGAACGCTGCGAAGAGCGAGAGTGCCTATACGCCTTCGGTCGCTCTGATCGCAGCCCTGGGTGCTGCGCTGGACTACATCGCCGGGCAGGCTGACGGCAGCGTGGCCGAGGGCCGCAAGAAGCTGGTGGACAACGCCGAGACCTGCGCCGCGATGACGCGTGCCGCAGCCAAGGCGCTTGGCTTCAAGCTGTTCGCCCCTGAGGGTCACGAGGCAGCGGCGGCGACCGCGATCATGGCTCCCGAAGGAAGCGATTCGGGAACGCTGGTGAAGGGCCTGAAGTCGCAGTTCGCGGCCATCGTCACCGACGGTCAGGGCGATATGAAGGGCTCGCTGTTCCGCATCGCTCATATCGGCTTCTTCGACTACATGGACACGATCGCGATCATCGGCGCGCTGGAGCAGGTCATCGCGAAGGTGAAGACGCCGCTACCGAACTTCGAGTTTGGCAAGGGCCTGATTGCGGCGCAGAAGGTCTACGCGGAGACTGTGAAGTAAGTGTTAGGTATACCCACGTCCAGAAGCTCGGACGTGGGTATACTGCACGAATCGAAAGAAATCCAAGCGGACGGACCTTAGGGAATCACCTGTCTATGAAGCTCTTAAAAGTTGCCTCAGTAGTCTTCCTATCCCTGCCCGTCCTCGCTCAACAAACGCAGGTTCCTGCGGGCCTCTCCCCGGAAGCTCTCCTTCAACAGGCAAAAGCTGCTACTGTCATTGTCCTTTCTGGCGAGGGTGCTGGTCGCCTTCACTCGCTGGCTACCGGGGTTCTGATTTCAAAGGATGGAGTCATCCTTACTGCGCTGCATGCCGTAAAAGGTGCACTGGAGGTCCAGGTCCGCCTATCAAATGGAGACGTGTTTGACCATGTCGACATGCTTGGCGAGGATGAACGCCGTGACATTGTCGCGCTAAAGATATCTGCAGGGGGACTGCCTGCGCTCACAGCGGGCAATACCTCTGCGCTGGCTGCAGGTGACCCGGTCTATGCCGTTACAAATTCGAACGGCCTGTCCTGGTCTGCCACAGCCGGCATCCTCTCAGCTATCCGGCCTGCTGACGAGGTACCCGGCGCAGGTTCAGGTTTCCGTCTTCTGCAAATAACAGCCCCTGTTGCGCCAGGAGCGAGTGGGGGCGCACTGGTCGACCGAAACGGGAATCTGGTGGGCATTATCACGAGAGGAAACGGCAGTTCGGCGTTCGCAGTTCCTATCGAAAATGTTATCGGTCTTCCCGATACCGCTCATCGGGTGGCACTTGGCTCTGGATCTGCTCTCCAGATGCCAGCAAAAACTGAGGCAGATGTTCCTCAATCAAGTGCGGCCATCGCGGACGCCAAACCAAGCCAGATTCTGAAGAACGCGAAGACGATCGCCATCCACTCCAAAACCTCATTTCTTACAGTCGATACACTCGACCGAGCTCTTGTTCGCCAGAAAGATTGGGAAAAACTCGGTCTCACTATCGTTCAAGATCCTCGCGTTGCAGACCTGCTGATCGAAATCGATCGACCGTTATTTACCTATGTCCACACATTTGTGATCGTCGACAAGAGGACTTCCATCGTTCTCGGCTCCGGTAAAGTGACAGCATTCGATGGCACCATCGCCTCTACTGGCCTTGCGAAGGACATTGCAAAAATATTTGCCGCTGAGCGTCTTCCAAAGCCACAGAAGATGTAGCCGGGCAACTTGTTCGAGATGTGGCTTCACCGAGACGTCTGTAAAATCACACGCAATACTTCGATGAGGTTGTCATCTTCACGATGAAACGCTTCTCTAGGATCGCCACAACGCTAGTTGCTTTTATAGCGATCGCCATGGCTACCGGCTGCCGCAAGCCGGAGATGCAGCGCTGTGTGGATCAGCAGAACGTTGTGGTGGACGACGACCTTTGTCATGCGCTGGGAGAGCAGCGCATCCTGGGCAAGAAGCCGGAGGCCCGGTCCTCTTACCGCTACTACTACGGCGGCACCGGAAGTACGGAGCCGGGAACGGTTGCAACCGGCGGAAGCTTGATGCGCGAGCGGGACCGCACCTATGCGATCGCCGGACAGGACCACCGCCACCTGAAGGTGGTTGGGCCGGTCGCCGGATTAGCCGTTCTTGGCGTCGCGTTTTTCTTCTTCTGGGAAGGCCGTCAGCGACGGGCCTGAAGTCCATGCCGCTGTGGAGACGGTCTCCGTGCCTCGTGATCACAGGTAGGGAAGGCATGCCATGAAGACGATCAGGGCTGTCAGTGCCCCTGCGATCACATCGGCAGCGTAGTGGTAGCGACCGAGGACAGCTCCAAGCGAGATCAGGATCGCGACAACAAGGAAGACAAAACCGATGGCTGGAGCGTAGTAGAGCAGCACCAGTGCGATGGCAAAGGCAGAGGCCACATGCGCGCTTGGGAACGAGATGGCGTGGATGCTGCCGTGCCGCAGAATCCAGCGATTGAGCGCCCTGCCGGTGCTGGGCTGGGTTGAGGCACCGGCTCCATCTTCGAGCAGCGCCCGTGGAGGAAGCGCCGGGACCAGCGGCGTGATCGCATAGCAGACGTAGGTGGCGAGCAGCAGCACAAGCCAGAAGCCGCCGATCCGGTCGCGCAGCCCTGCAAGATAGACCGTCAGCACGGCCGCAGGCACCAGCGGATAGCAGGAGAGGTAGGCGATCTCGAGCACAAGACCGAGTGCGTTGGGCTCCGTCCCTGATTTCGCGCAGACACCCGGCAGCAGCCAGTGGTCGATCTCCATCAGGCGGTTCTGCATCTCTTTGTTCGGGCCCGTGAAGAACTGTCCTGTCTGCCAGTAGGGCACCAGAAACAGCGCCATGGTGACAAGATCCAGAACAGCGAGGAATGCAGCTGGCGAGAGCATGCGCGAACTGAGCTGCGTCAACGCGAGAGCCGCGAGGGCGAGTACCGCCAGCATGGTAACGTTTTTGCGACGGCTGGCTGAAAGCGGATGCCTGGTCCATTGCGTCATCCACGCAGCCGCGCAAAAGAAGATGACGAAGCCGCCCTGAATCCACACCGAGCCCCGCATCATAGTTCGTGTCTTCCTGATCTCAAACGACTCACCTCAGGCAGGCAACGTTCCTTTCTGCTTCCCCGTACCTTACACGATTGCGCCTGATCTGTTCCTCAGGTCTTCCAACAGAAACGCCGGATGCGCGCATCTGAACTCCTCATGGCCACCTTGCCCTCCCCGCCTCGCCGGTCTTCGCGCAGGAAGCTCACGTCACGCAGAAAGCTCACTCTGCCGGAGCCCATCCTCGATCCCGTAGAATCCGCCAAGGCCGCGCACCTGCGGTATGTGACCGATGCGAAGCCGGGAATCCGTCGCCGCCGCAACGGCAAGGGCTTCAGCTACGTGGGGCCTGACGGCAAGACCATGCGCGACAAGGAGACGCTCCGGCGGATCCGCTCGCTGGTGCTTCCGCCTGCGTGGACCAATGTCTGGATTTGCCCCATCGCCAACGGCCACCTGCAGGCCACGGGCCGCGATGCCCGCGGACGCAAGCAGTCGCGTTATCATCCGCGCTGGCGCGAGGTGCGGGACGAGACCAAGTATGAGCGCATGCATCTGTTCGCGCAGGCGCTGCCGCTCATCCGCGAGCGCGTCGACCACGACCTTGCGCTGCCCGGGCTGCCGCGCGAGCGCGTGCTGGCGACCATCGTCTCGCTGATGGAGTCCACGCTGATCCGCGTCGGCAACGAGTCCTACGCGCGCGAGAACAAATCCTTCGGGCTGACGACCATGCGCAACCGTCACGTCGAGGTGAACGGATCGAAGATCACCTTCAGCTTCCAGGGCAAGAGCCGCGTGCATCACACCATCGACCTGCACGACCGGCGCCTGGCAAAGATCATTCGGAGGTGCGTGGATCTGCCCGGCTACGAGCTGTTTCAGTATGTCGACGAAGAGGGCAATCCTCGCAGCATCGATTCGTCCGATGTGAACGACTACCTGCAGTCGATCACCGGCGAGTACTTTACCGCGAAGGATTTTCGCACGTGGGCGGGATCGGTTCTGGCGTGCGATCTTCTGCGAACGCTCGAGCCCTACACGTCTGCGACCGAGGCGAAGAAGAACATCGTGCAGATGGTGAAGAGCGTCGCGAGCCGCCTGGGCAACACGCCCGCTGTCTGCCGCAAGTGCTACATCCATCCGCAGGTGATTGAGGCGTACCTGAACGGCGAGACGCTGGGCGCGGCCAGGCAGAGGCTGGACCGCGAGATCGCAGCGCATGCAAAGACGCTGCGCCAGGAAGAGCAGACGCTGGTCGATCTGCTGCAGCAGCGCATGCTGCTCGAGAAGGCCAGCTAGCTCGTGGGCGCAGGAGCAGAAATGAGCCTGCTGGAAGTCACGGCGCAGGCGTGAATCGTGTCAGGCTTTCGCGGTTTCGCTTGAGGCATGCACGCCAGTGCAAAGCGCGTAAACTGTGGGTGATCCCCATGTCGAACACCTCTGCCGCTCCCATCGTTACGATCGCCACCATCGGCCAGCACGAAGGCCAGACCGTCACCCTGCGCGGATGGCTCTACAACATCCGCTCCTCGGGCAAGCTGCTCTTCCCGGTCTTTCGCGACGGCACGGGAACGATCCAGGGCATCGTGCCCAAGGCCGCTGTGCCGGAGCAGGTCTTCGAGACCCTAAAGGGTCTGCAGCTTGAGTCCTCCCTGACGGTCACGGGCAAGGTTCGGGCCGATTCGCGCGCGCCCTCCGGGTACGAGCTCGACGTCGAGGATATCGAGGTTATCTCCGCGGTCTCGCCGGACGATCCCTTCCCCATCACGCTCAAGGAGCACGGCGTCGACTTCCTCATGGAGCATCGCCACCTCTGGCTGCGCACGCCGCGCCAGTCGGCCATCCTGCGCGTCCGCGCCACCATCATGCGTGCTGCCGCGGAGTACTTCGACACCCACGGCTTCGTCCGCACCGATCCGCCCATCCTGACGCCCAACGCCTGCGAGGGCACCAGCGAGCTCTTCGAGATGGACTACTTCGACGACGACAAGGCCTACCTGACGCAGTCCGGCCAGCTCTATATCGAAGCGACGGCGCTTGCTCTGGGCAAGGTCTACAGCTTCGGCCCGACGTTCCGGGCAGAAAAATCAAAGACGCGCCGCCACCTGACGGAGTTCTGGATGATCGAACCCGAGGTCGCCTTCCTCGAGCTCGACGGCCTGATGGATTTGGCGGAGGCCTTCATCACCCACATCGTCACGCGGGTGCTCGATCAGCACCGCGCCGACCTGAAGGTCATCGGCCGCGACGTAGCGAAGCTCGAAGCGATCGCTACTCCGGGCTCCTTTCCTCGTCTCAGCTACGAAGAGGCGCACGCGATGCTCGAAAAGGCATACGCCGAGGGCAAGCTCGAAAATCCGCACACGTACGGTGATGACTTCGGATCGCCCGACGAGACCTATATCAGCTCGCAGTTCGATAAGCCGGTGATGGTGCACCGTTACCCCGCGGCCATCAAGGCCTTCTACATGCAGCCCGATCCTGCGGACGCGACGAAGGCGCTCTGCGTGGACGTGCTCGCTCCTGAGGGCTACGGCGAGATCATCGGCGGCTCACAGCGCGTCGACAGCTACGACTTGCTGAAGCAGCGCATCGAAGACCACAACCTCCCACTTAGCGCCTTCCAGTGGTACCTCGACCTGCGCAAGTACGGGTCTGTCCCCCACGCGGGATTCGGGATGGGAATCGAGCGCGCCGTGGCATGGATCTGCGGGCTGGATCATGTGAGGGAGACGATTCCGTTCGCTAGAACGCTCAATCGGATTTATCCGTGATCCGCGAATCATTTCCATTGACCTGATTTCACGGGCGGCTCTAACCTATGAGGACCATACACTTAGGTCCCCATCCCCATGATGAAAATTGTAGTACTCCCTTGCCTGCTTTCCGTTCTCACGACAATATCTCTAGCCGCATCTCCGCAATATGAAGCCCGAAAAGACATCTCGACAAACGCCCAACGGCTAACGGGCTTGGCCGTCGCGGATTTCAATGGCGACGGAGTTCCGGATTTCGCCCTGGCTCAAAATACCGGGCAGGTCTCCGTATATCTGAATCAGGGCAACGAAACATTCTCCCCGCCCATCACGACCACGATCTCTACGGACCCTACAAAGACCATAGGGTCCCTATTCGCCGGCGATTTCGACGAAGACGGGAAGCAGGACCTCATCGCTATGATGCTGAATGGTAGTTCTGAAGTTCTTCTCGGCAACGGTGCCGGAACGTTTGCTTTGCAGTCCACGATCGCAGTCGGCCCAGGGCGCATAGGCAACGGGGTCGTAGTGGATATCAATGGCGACTCTCATCTCGACTTCATTGCAGGAAATGATCGGACGATCGATGTTGCTTTCGGAGATGGCCGCGGATCATTTACCGTGACGTATCTCGGCTATCCACTTACTCCAATGTTCTCAGCGGCTCTAGGCGTATTGGCTGTCGACTTAAATTCAGACTCGAAGAAGGATCTGGTCTTCGGGGTTGCGGTGGGATCAGATCTCAATCTTGTGCGGTACTTTCCGAACAATGGGAACAACACGTTTGCAAGCTCAGGGAGTGTCCTTGGAACGCAAATCCAAAAGCCGGCGTCGCTTTCGAGCGCTGACTTCAACGGCGACGGCAAAGCAGATCTCCTCATAGCAGGAAGCCCAAAGGTCGGCGTCATACTCGGCGATGGAAGCGGCTCCTTCCAGCCAACAGGTGCGAACGTTCATTTCCTGACGCTTCCGCAACCAAAGACAGTCCTTTGTTCCGCATATGCCGTCCCTGCAGATGTCAATAAAGACAGTAAGCCCGATATCGTCGTTCTTGATACCTGCAGTTCCACCATCGATGTCTACGTGAATGATGGTACGGGTGCATTCTCTCAATCGTCTCCGGACTTCACCGGGCAGGCGAGTCTCTTTTATGAAGCGCTACTAACGGCGGATTTCAACGGTGATGGATTGCCTGATCCCATCATGATCAGCCCGGAGAATGGCGGCCTTGTCTCCATCTTCTACTCCGTCAAACCCGTTCCAACTCTCGCGATTTCGTCCAGCAACCCTACGTCCCTGACAGGATCTTCCCTCACGATAACCGCCAAGGTAGGTGACGGCGGAAGCCCCGTCCCGACCGGAGCTGTAACTCTCTCCGAAGGGTCCAACTCGCTCGGTCAGCAAACGTTAGACGGTAGCGGAACTGCAAAGTTCTCGCTCTCGAATCTCGCGGTTGGTCAACATACTCTCACGGCAGCTTACGCGGGAGATTCGAACTTTCAGTCGGCGTCAAGTCCGTCGCTCACGCAATCCGTTGGTGACTTCCAGATCGCTCTTCCGTCCGCCTCGCAGAGTGTCGTCGCTGGAGGGGCAGCTGCTTACAGCCTCACCGTCACGCCCGCAGGCGGACTCACCGGCTCCATTTCCATCACCTGTTCACAACTCCCCTCGCTTGCCAGCTGCGACCCTGTGAGCGTTCCCGTGAATGGCCAACCCGCTACCGCGACACTTACTGTGCACACCACAGCTCCCATTACCTCGCGGAGCAACTCCACGATTCAGGCAGCAAGCCTCGGTCTTATCGCAATCGCATGTACAGCGTTGTTTCCCCTGCGGAAGCGCAGACCGATTCAGCTACTCGCAGTTATGGTAGGGCTGGCCCTTGCAGGTTCCGCTACCGGATGCAGCGGTGGAAGTACGAAGTCAACCACAACGACTCCGGGAACGCCTCAAGGGACGACACAGTTCACCATTACCTCATCGGTCACGTTAGGTGGGCAGACCTTGACCCGCACTAGCACTGCAATGCTGGTTGTTCAGTAGTCGTTCGGAGCCATACCTGAGCGGCTAGCCCATGCATCAATTTCGCCCATCCCGCGGGTGCCCCAGTTATGCAGTGTCATCACATGGTTGGGGCATTTGCGCGAACGCGAACGGCGCTTTAACCTCCCGCACCTTCCTCAGGTCAGATCGCCGTTCTCGATAGCCAGCAGATCGCCAGCGACAGTACCAGCACGGAGAGTGCGGGGAGCGACTTCATCATAGGGTCGTGAACCTTGAGGTGCATCGCCAGCGCGCCGACCATCAGGATGGCGACGACGGCGGCGGCCGGGAAGACCAGGGCGTGCACCCAGATTCCTGCCAGCAGGCAGATCGCGGCCAGAACCTTGAGCGTGCCTACCGCGTACATCGCCCCTGCGGGCAGGCCGTAGACGGCGAACTCGTCGCGCATCGACTGCGCGTTGCCTCCGCGATACGGCGTGGAGCGCCCAAAGCGGAGCAGCCAAACGTTCAAAAGCCCCAGCGCGACAATCACCTGAAGAACCAAGAGGAGCGTGTGCATTTCGGTTCCTATCTGGCGCGAAACCGATAATTCTGCGCCGTCATGCGAGTCTAAACCATCTGAATGACGTGAACGTTTACGCGGAAGTTGCTCAGGGTGTCTCGATCGTCGCATTCACCTGGTACGGACTGGAGTGCTTCTTTTCCCGAAAGATGGTGGCGGAGTTCGAGCGCTATCAGGTTCCCAGTCTCCGCATCGTGACAGGGGGGCTGCAGCTCGCTGGCAGCGTTGCCATGCTTCTGGGCTACCTCTACCTTCCGCTGCTGCGGCTCTCCGCCGCGGGATTTGCCCTGATGATGTTCTTCGCGGTGCTCACGCGCTTCCGCATCCGCGACCCGCTGTACGCCGCCATCCCGGCCTTCTCGCTGATGGTTCTCAACGCCTTTATCCTGGTCGCCTCATTCAAGCTTGCTTAGCTCCGACCTGGTTTTGCAGGGGCAGCCATTCGTGCGAAGACACCGACCCCTCCATATCCCTCACGGAGTACCATATCCACGGGTCACATAACCTCACCAGATCGCGAGGATTACCCCATGACCACCTCCGCCACGCAACCCACGTCCAGCGAATGCCGCCTTCTGAAAGCAGGCAAGACCTTCGTCGGAAAGCAGGGCCTCGAATACGCCGTCGGCATCTCGGCCGAGTCCGTAGGCTCCGAGCACATCCACATGCAACTGGTCACCATCCCTCCCGGCGGACGCGCCCGCGCTCACAAGCACGCCTCGCACGAGACCGCCATCTACGCACTCCAGGGCGAGTCGGGCGTGTGGTACGGCCATCATCTCGAGCACCACACCATCGTGCGGCCAGGCGACTTCTTCTACATCCCCGCCAACATGCCGCACCTCCCCTACAACCCAAGCACCACCGATCCGGTCGTGGCGGTCATCGCCCGCACGGACCCCAACGAGCAGGAGAGCGTCGTCCTCCTCCCCGAACTGGACAGCATCCATTCCGCAGGTTAGGGCGGATTATTGCCGTTGCTAACCCGAGGTAACTCATTGTGCTTCCGTGGGATGGAAACTGTGGCTGCCCGCTGCTATGATCCGCATGTTCCTCGAAAATGGATATGCGCAGAGTCTTCCTACCTCTTCTTTTAGTCTCTCTTTGTTTGCCTGCTTTGATCGGTTGTGGGCCTAAGTTCACAGGCTCCATCCCCGGCCGCGAAGGGGATGGCACACCTCCGGTACCCGCCACGGGTCAAGCACAGGTCACATCGCTTAGCCCGAGTACAGTCGCTGCGCAAAGCGCCGCCTTCACCCTCACCGTGAATGGCAAGAACTTCCTCCCTTCGACTCTCGTCATGTGGGACTTCAATACACAATTGGCGACGACCTATATCTCCTCTACTGTTCTGCAGGCACAGATTCCGGCTTCTCTGATTGCGAAACCTGGAAGCGTGAGCATTGCACCCTCACCTCTCGGCTCGCTGAATTTTGGCAGCACGCTTACCATCAGCGCTCCCGTTTTGAGCGGCAACAATTCCTTCTCCGTCATTACGGTGCCTGTTCAGGCGCACGATATGGCGTGGGACCCGGGAAGCCAGCAAATCTATCTTTCCATCGCAAGCGGAAATGGCACGGCCCCGAACAGCATCACGGCGCTGAATCCACAGACCGGAACCCTCGGTATGTCAGTTTCGACGGGAACAGAGCCCCATAAGCTTGCCATCTCTTCTGACAGCACGTTCGCATATGTCGGGTTGGATGGTGCCGGCTCTGTGCATCGCTATAGACTGCCTGATCTGCAGTCGGACATCGACATTCCCTTAGGCTCAGGCGGCTATGGAACTTATTATGCGATCGATCTCGCCGTTCAACCTGGTAATCCTCATGCCTTGGCCGTGACGCGAGGCAATGAAAATATGAGCCCGAGGGAACAGGGCGGTGTCCTGATTTACGACGATTCAGTTGCCCGGCCGCAATCCGTCGCTGGAGGAGGTTCGTCTCCGGGGCCCATTGACGCGCTGGTGTGGAACTCAGATGGGCAAAGCCTTTACGGTCTCGATACGGAGACGAGTCTGAACCGTGCGTACCTGATGTCAGTAACATCTTTGGGTGTCCAGCTACAGAAGCAATCTTCGGACAGTGGTTCTTTAGGAAGACGTCTCCACTTCGATGCGACCACCAACTATATCTACAGCGATTCCGGCAACGTGATCGACCCTGCAACGGGTGGCGTTGTGGCCAGCTTTCCGCTCAATTCGGTACAGGGAGGATTCAATGGAACCTCCATCATGGTTCCCGATGGGCGGCTAAACATCGCGTACTTCTTTGGCCAGACCGCTGATAACCAAACCCTGAACGCCTATGTACTTGCTGCCTTCGATCTTACCCACCACAATCTGCTTGGTGCAGTTCAAGTCGGAAGCGTTCTGAGAACTCCGTTGAAGATCCTTCGCTGGGGAACAAGTGGCCTAGCCGTTCTGACCGGTGCCGACTACGGTAGTGGTGTGCCGGATGCTGGCGTATATATCCTCAGCGGAGCGTTTGTCACTTCTCCCGCTCCGTAGAGTGCTTGGCTCAGTCCCATATCTCTACCCAACCACTGCCTTAGCCGAGTATCGTGGTGAGCCATGCAGATTCGAGCCACGTTCCTCGCCCTCGTACTCGCCGCCACCCTGCCTGCCGTCGCGCAGACCGCACCCAACACCCTGACCCCGCAGGAGAAGGCCCAGGGCTGGCACCTGCTGTTCGACGGTAAGACCTCGAACGGCTGGCGCGGCGACCACAGCCCCAGCTTTCCGACCACCGGGTGGCAGGTCAAGGATGGCATGATCTCCGTCATCGAGCACGGCGGGGAAGAGGGTGGCAACGCCGGCGACATCATCACCACGCGCAAGTATGCGAACTTCGAGCTGAAGGTGGACTTCCGGCTTACTCCCGGAGCCAACAGCGGTATCAAGTACTTCGTAGACCCCGACCTTAATAAGGGTCGCGGCTCGGCTATCGGGCTCGAGTACCAGATCCTCGACGACGCCCGCCACCCCGACGCAAAGAAGGGCGAGAACGGCGACCGCACCCTGGCTTCGCTCTACGACCTGATTCCCGCAGCGAAGGACAAGCCGACCCGGCCCATCGGCGAGTGGAACACGGCCCGCATCGTCGTCCGCGGAGCGCATGGCGAGCACTGGCTCAACGGAGTGAAGGTAGTTGAGTATGAGCGCTTCACCCCGCACTTCCGCAAGCTGGTAGCCGACAGCAAGTACCACGTCTGGCCCAACTTCGGCGAAGCCCACGACGGCTACATCCTGCTGCAGGACCACGGCTTCCCGGTCTCATTCCGCAACATCAAGATTCGCGAGTTGCCGCCGTCGAAGTAAGCCGGTCGGCGCGTATGGCAATGCGAGCTGTAAGGTGCCGGCTGCGGCTGATCGAAGCGATCACTCGCTGCCGGCGATCGCTTTGTTCTGCAGCACCCTGACGACCACGCGCCGATTCTGAGCCTCGGATTCCACTTTGTTATCAGTCGCAACCTGACTGCTCTCGCCCATCGCACCCGGAGCAAGCATATTCGTCAACGGAATATGGCCCTTCTGCAACAGGAAGGTCGCCACGGCATTGGCTCGTTTTTCGCTGATGACCTGGTTGACCTCAGCGCTGCCTGTAGATGAGGCGTAGCCCTTTACTTCAATCATGTAGCCCTTGATGGTCTTGGCCTTCTGTGCCAGATCTTCAAGCTGAGCGTTGTACTTCGGATCAAGCTTGGTGACGCCATTTCCGAAGAGAACCGTTACCTCGTCCATGATGTAATAGTCGGCCAACTGGCCGAAGCGGGCTGTGTTTGCGGCGATCTGCTTCTGGTGCTCCGTCAACTGCTCCTGGTGCTGGCCCAGGGTCTCTTTCTGTTGCCCCAACTCGGCCTCGGTTGCCGACACTCTCTCCTTGGTCTCGTGCATGCCGGCCTGCATGTTCTGGGCTCGCTGCAGGTCGTTGCCCTTAAATTTGACGGATTTCGCCACCAGTTGATTCTGGGCGTCATGGAAGGCTTCCACCTTGACCGGGAGGCCGGGGATGAGTGCGGCCATCGACATGCTCTTTTGGCGTGCCTTGAAGACCCCTTGCACCTGGCCGACCTTGGTGTTTTCCGTGAGCTCGACAGCGAGGTTGGGATCCTCGGTGGTTTGGAGAATCATCGTGGCTCCGCTGCGCGCTTTGATCACACCTTCTACCTTTACGGTCTGATCCTGGGAGTAAGCGAGACTGCTTGCCAGCGTCAGTACGGCGAGCGCGAGAACCGGAAGCAATACGCAAACACGTTTCCTGGTCGTTTCAATCATGGGATCCATCCTTGCCGTGTGACGGCTCAAAATTCGGCGGTTTCCGCTACCAGGACGATGAAAGATCCTTCATGCCAGGACGATGGAAACGATGTGCCGGGCCTGCTGCTTCGCGCCGCTTTCACACTGCAGGGCCCGGGGAAAGAGCGCGCGCGCTGCGAAAATCGAGAGAGACGGTGAGTTATCCGTGTGGGACTACACACAGTCGCGTCGATACGCCGATACGCTAAATCGCGCTATGGGGCCGGTCAACTGTCGGAATTTCCAGTTTGCAGGGTGCTGCTGCCATGCTGGAATGCGCCGTTTTTGGACGGCATGCCTGCGGCTTGGCTGCACGGAGAACATGACAAATCGCCCGCAAAGGCGTCCAATAAGTGTTGGAGTAAACGTATGCCCATGAACGACTACCGCATGAGCGAGTACCGCGGCTATCCCACCATCATCGATGTCCCGCGCGAGGAGACCACCTCGCTGCTGGCGAAGGTGCTGGGGATCACCGCACTCGGCTTCCTGATTACTGCCTTCGGCGTGGCCACCGCGCCACCCTGGGGAACCTTTATCGGCTTTATCGCCGTGATAGGCCTTGTCTTCGCGATCAGCTTCGCCAAGAAGGGCAATCCTGCCGTCGCGCTCGGACTCTTCTTCCTGCTCGCCTACTTTATGGGCTGGGAGATCGGACCGCTCATCCAGCGCTACATCCACGCCTTCGGCAGCAGCATGGTGTTCAACGCTGCAGCGACCACCGGAGCCGGCATGGCGGTGATGGGCTGCATCGCCTATCTGTTCAACATCAACTACCGCCGCGTCGCCGGAATCGGCATGGCTGCGCTGCTGCTGCTCATCATCGCCGGTATCGCCAGCATGTTCTTCCACTTCCTGTCGCCGGATACCTACTCCTGGCTGACGCTCGGCATCTTCACGCTGCTGACGGTGGGTGACTTTGCGCGCATCCGCGCAGGCGGCGCAGGAGCCTCAGCCGTTGTGCTGGCGCTCTCCATCTACCTGGACGCTATCAATATCTTTCTCGCGGTCCTGCAACTCTCTGGCGGACGCCGCAGAGACTAAAGGACGGTCTTGCGATTCAAAGCAGCGGCAGCGAAGGCGATCTTCGCTGCCGTTTTCCTTTCCGGGCGAACACATAAAGTTCGTCTATGATGACTGACCGGTTTCTTAACCGGCCCGGGGAGTGTCATCCTTATATCCATGACGTTCCGGACTTCGCATCTTCTTCTCGCCGTGGCTCTCTTCGCAGGCAGCCTCTCCGCCTCCGCACAGGAGCAGGGCTACTGGCGCGCCTCCAGCACGAACGCCCGCCAGATCACCGGAGACGTCGCGCTTGCGCCGGAGCGGCTGGTCATCAACTTCTACAGCACTACCATCTCGAACATCCGCGCGCTCGAGCCTGCCGAGATCAGCTCGGTCTTCGATGTGGACTCGAACGCCCCGGCCTCCGCCAATCTCTACCGCCTCAACATCCCGGCAGAGAAGAAGTTCCAGCATCGCAACAGTCTTTGCGGGTCTGAGGCCGTGACCTGGATGGTCGCCTATGCCTCGGGCAAGACCCTGCAGCTCGCCTTCTTCTCCGGCCAGAAGCCGCCTGTCTTTACCTTCGAAGAGATGTCGAACTCGACCGACAAGTGCGGAACCTTCTCCTACATCCGCTAGGCGGTTCGCCGGCAGGACACCACGGTGCGACGCGGGCACACAGGTGCGGCGGCAACGCAGAAGACGCTGATTTAGCAGGCGATCTGGAAATCACTTTTTACAGAGCCGGCATCTAAGCCCGCATGGTAGACATCGACCTGATCGTCAAACAACTCCGCGAGAACGGCCACGAAGTAGAGGACGTTCACATGGTTCCCCCCAACGCCGGCGAGTACAACTTG
>DASTSJ010000339.1:0-5729 GCA_035760765.1 Edaphobacter sp.
GCTCGATGCGGCTGCGCGCGTGTCTCCAGCTACGGCACCTGAGCAGTCGGACAAAGCTCGAACGGCTGCACTATTCACACTTCAGCAGATGTCACGCGGCGGTATATACGATCATCTGGCGGGCGGCTTCCATCGATACTCTGTCGACGAGTACTGGATCGTCCCTCATTTTGAAAAGATGGCATATGACAACAGCGAACTGCTGAAGAACTACGTTCACGCCTATCAGACCTTTGTTGAGCCAGAGTGCGCACGAGTCGCACGAGACATCATCCGGTGGATGGATGAATGGCTGACAGACCGCGAGAACGGCGGCTTCTATTCATCGCAGGACGCGGACTTCTCGCTTGACGACGACGGCGACTACTTCACATGGACCAGGGAAGAGGCTGCGGCAGTGCTAACGCCGGAGGAACTGAGAATCGCCGGAGATTTCTACGACATTGGTGAGATCGGCGATATGCACCATAATCCGCAGAAGAACGTCTTGCACGTGCGGGTGGCGCTCGATCAGTTGGCAACTAAATATGGCATGTCAGTCGATCGCGCAAGGGAACTGCTTGTTTCCGCGCGAGAGAAGTTGTACGCCGCGAGGCTGAAGCGTCCCACGCCTTATATCGATAAGACGATGTACGTAGGCTGGAATGCGATGTGCATCTCGGCATACCTGGCAGCAGGACGCGTCCTGAATCTCTCCGACGCCCGCACCTTCGCGCTCCGATCGCTCGATCGAGTTCTTGCTGCCACATGGGACGCAGAGCAGGGTTTGGCGCATGTGATTGCGTACGGCGAAGGCAAACCCGCGAAGAGGATCCAGGGCACGCTTGAAGATTACGCCGCCCTGGCGAACGCTTCGCTGGATGCGTGGGAGGCCACTGGGGACTATCGGTACTACGAGGCTGCCCAAAAGCTCGCGGATCGTCTGGTCGATCGCTTTTACGACACGACTGGAGGCGCGTTCTTCGACTCGGAGAACACGTCTGACAGCAAGCTGGGAGCACTCTCCGTGCGCAGAAAGCCGCTGCAGGATTCACCAACGCCTGCCGGAAACTCCGTCGCTGCGATGCTGCTGGTGCGCCTTGAGGCTCTGAATCAGCGTGACGACTATGCCGCCAAGGCCCTGGAGACTCTGGAAACCTTCGCCGGCATCGTAGAACACTTTGGGCTGTATGCAGCCAGCTACGGCCTGGCACTGCAGCGTATGGTGAAGGGCACTGTGCAGGTTTGCATTATCGGCAGCGATCATACTGCGCAGGAGTTGGAGACAGCGGCACTTGCGCGCTACGCCGTGAACAAAAGCGTGATCCGGCTGCGGCTCGATCAGCTTGAGAGTCTTCCGCCCTCACTGGCCGAGACGCTTCCCCATCTTCCTGGTATCAAGGACGCTCCAGGTGCTCTGGCCGTGGTCTGCACCGGAAGAGGATGCCTTCCCCCGGTCCACACGGCGGAAAAATTGACTGAGCAGTTGAACCAGACGCTGTAACCGTTCGTTTAGGTTTGCTATTAGATTGCTGACGAGATGTTGAAGTCAGCAATCATGGGAGATTCGACATGGAGCACAGAATCATCGGCACGACGATGCCTGTCCTTGAGTTCGCGCTCGATCATAATGACGCTGTCATCTCTGAGGCAGGCGAGCTTTCCTGGATGAGTCAGTCGATTCAGATGACAACTCACACCCAGCACGCGGGTGGCGGCGGTTTTCTCGGCGTCATCAAGCGAGTTGCCGGTGGCGGAACTTTCTTCATGACGGAGTACCGCGCCTATGGTGCTCCCGGTACGGTGGCTTTCGCGACTCGCGTACCGGGACATATCGTTCCGGTCGAAGTGGCAAACGGCCATGAGTACATGGTTCACCGCCACGGGTTCCTTTGCGCCACGCCAGGGATCGCCCTCGGCGTGGGATTTCAGCAGTCGCTTGGGGCAGGCATCTTTGGCGGCGATGGCTTTCTTCTGCAGAAGGTCTCGGGTCAAGGAATTGCGTGGCTGGAGCTCTCAGGTGAGGTCGTCGTGAAAGACCTTGCTCCGGGCGAGACGCTGCGGGTCCATCCCGGGCATGTCGGCGCATTTCACTCGAACGTTTCGTTTCAAATCCAGCGCGTTCCCGGCATTCGCAATCTTATCTTTGGCGGCGATGGGATCTTCCTTGCTGCGCTGACGGGCCCCGGTCGCGTGTGGCTCCAGACACTTCCTATCCAGCGACTCGCGAATCAGCTTCAGGAGTACATGAAAGTAGAGCGCGTCGAACAGAACACTGAATCAGGAGTCATCGGCGGAGTTATCGGATCAGTGCTGAAAGGGCTGTAGCCGATCTTCGTCCGCGGCTGATGAAGCTATTCATTCCATGCATGATGATCGTTCGCTGATGCGAGGGCATTTATCGTTAGACAATGCCCTCGCAAGCGAACGAGACCTTCCTGCACCTGTCGCACGTGGATGTGGCCCGCGGCGAAAATATAGTCCTTCACGATGTCAACCTTTCGGTAAACGCAGGCGAGCATATCGCCATCCTTGGGCCGAATGGCTGCGGTAAATCGACCCTTATCAAGACGATCACCTGCGAGTGCTACCCCATCGTTCGGCCGGAGACAGAGGTCACAATCTTCGGGCGCAGCCGCTGGGACCTGACCGAGCTCAAGAAGCGCCTCGGTGTTGTGTCTACGGAGCTGCCGGGTAAGCAGACACTCACCACGACCGGTCGTGATGCCGTCCTTACGGGCTTCTTTTCGAGTTCGACGCTGTGGCCCAACTTGACGGTTACCTACGAGATGCGTGCTCGGACTGACGAGGTTCTCGCTTTGATCGACGCAGAGCCGCTTCGCGATAAGCTTGTCGGCCACATGTCCGCCGGTCAGCAGAGGCGGATCATGATCGGCCGTGCGCTGGTTGCTTCCTCGCAGATGCTTCTGCTGGATGAGCCGTCAAACGCGCTCGATATCGCGGCCCAGCAGGACCTGCGAAATCTATTGCGGAGGCTGGCGCAGCAAGGAACCGGGATTCTGCTGATCACGCATCACGTATCCGACATCATTCCGGAGATTGATCGCATCCTGATGATGAAGGATGGCGGCATTATTGCGGACGGGCCGAAGGCAGAGCTGCTGACTGCACCCAGGCTGAGCGATCTCTTCCAGACCGAGGTTCACCTGACGGAGAAGGACGGGTTTCACCACGCATGGTGAGTATGTCTATCAGTGGCCATATCCCTCGGAGTGCTCCGGAACCTTGCCCCGAAAGAGCCAGTACACGGTTACGGTATAGATCAGGGCCAGGAGGATTCCGAAGGTCCACCAGACGAGGCCGACACGCACCGTGTGGGGACCGGCGAGAGCTTCATCAATGGTGATGCTCTTACCTTCTGTACCGACACTCGGCAGCACGACAGGGTAGAGGCCAGCTGCAGCGCCTACCAGCATTGAGGCCAGATAAGTGCAGGAGCCGAGAAAGGCTCTCCACTCCCATCCGCGAGCCAGCGAGATGGCGATCATGACGAGGCTGACCACGACCATGGCGGGAGCAAGCCAGGCGACGCCGTGTTCCTGGTAGTGGATAAGGGAGTCTGGTCGCGCAATAACGGTCGCGGGCACGCTGGCCAGGGTGAGGATTGCGACGACCGGCAGCGCCTTCTTCGCCCACGCTGTCGATCGCGTGTTGAGATCGCCAGTCGTCTTGAGTGCAAGGTAGAGCAGACCGTGCATGGCTATGGCAACTGCGGCGAGCAGTCCACCCAGGACGGTGTACCAGTCCAGAATCCCCGGGTTTGGCCCAGTTCGCCAGTTCGTCCATAGCGGAAGGAAGAAGTAATCGTCGGCACCGAGAGGAACTCCGCGAATGACATTGGCAAGAGCTGCACCGAAGAAGATCGCCAGGACCAGGCTGGAGAATGCGAACGTCGCGTCGAAGAGGCTCATAAAGACGCTGTCGTGCGTGTGGGCACGAAGTTCGATGCTCATTCCCCGCACGATCAGCAGCCAGAGCACGATGGTAAGAGGAAGGTAGAAGCCGCTGAAGGAAGAGGCGTACAGAAGAGGGAAGGCAAAGAAGAGCGTGCCTCCACCGGCGATCAGCCACACTTCATTGCCGTCCCACACAGGGCCGATAGCGTGCATTGCCTTTCGTCTGTCCTGCTCGGTGCGTGCCACCAGCAGGTAGACGATGCCGACCCCGAGGTCGAATCCGTCCAGCACCACATAGAGCGTCAGCATCGCCGCTACAATCCAGAACCAGATTGTTCCCATTGCACTCTCCTTATGCGGTCGTCAGTGTGTGTCCGTCGTGTCCTGCGTCTACGACAGGAGCCTTCGGCCCCTTCTGGATTGCGGTGTAGACCATCACAATCCAGAGGATTGAGAGCACCGAATACATTCCGAGGAAGCCAAGCAGCGTAAACAGGCTGGTTCCCGGTCCGATGTGTTTGGAGTAGCCTTCCGACGTGCGCATCAGCCCGTAGACGAGCCATGGCTGTCTGCCAAGCTCGGCCGTCATCCATCCTGCCGTGTTGGCAATGTAGGGGAGCGGGAAGCTCAGCAGGATAGGCCACAGCAGCCAGCGTGCGTTGTAGAGCTGACCACGCCACAGGAGAAAACCAGCAATGATCATCAGGCCCGCGAAGTAGGTTCCGAGGCCTGCCATGATGTGGTAGCTGTAAAACAGCAGCGGGAGCGCCGAGGGCCACTGGTCCTGCGGGATCTGGTCTAAACCCTTCACCTCGGCAGAGGTCGTCCCGTAGATCAGGAAGCTCAAGACCTTGTTGACGGCGAGCGGATTATCGATGGTCTGCCTCTCTACGTCGGGCTGGCCCATCAGGACGATGGGAGCTCCGGGTGTCGAATGGAAGAGGCCCTCCATACCCGCAACTGCGGCAGGTTGATGTCGCGCCATGTATTTTCCATGGAGATCGCCTGTAGGAAAGATCTGGGCTACGCAGGAGGCGATACCGGCTATCACGCCCACCTTCAGGAACAGCCGGCCGTACTCTTCGTGTTTGCGCTGCAAGAGGTACAGGGCTCCCGTGGCGGCGACGACAAACGCGCCCGTAATGACAGCGCCCGACATGTTGTGGGCGTACTGCAGCCATGCCCACGGATTCATCAGCAGTCCCCAGAAGCTGGTGACCTCATACACCCCATTGGGAAGGATCTTGTAGGCAACGGGGTGCTGCATCCACGCGTCCGTCACGATGATGAAGAATCCCGAGATCCAGGATCCGAGGAAGACCATGAAGGCTGCCAGCGTGTGCAGCTTTCGCGAGATGCGCTTCTCTCCAAACAGAAGCAGTCCGAGGAATGCTGATTCGAGGAAGAAGGAGAAGACTCCTTCCATCGCCAGCGGCTGTCCGATGACGCCCCCGGTACGGCGTGAGAACTCCGACCAGTTGGTGCCGAACTGAAACTCCATCGGAATTCCAGTGACAACGCCGATCACGAAGTTCACCGCAAAGATTCGTGCCCAGAAACGGGAGGCTTCGTCATAGCGCTCTCGCTTTGCAGGATCGTCCGTTCGAAGCGCGATCAGCTTCATGATGAAGATGAGCAGCGCGAGCCCCATCGTCAGCTGGGGAAACAAGTAGTGGTAGGTGATCGTAAACGCAAAGTGGATACGATGAAGCGTTAGAGCATCCATCCAGCTTCTCCTCGTTGTTCGCCAACAGTATGCCGTTCTCTTCGGATAAGTGAAAGAGAATACGGTGGTTTCGGCGATTACCGACGAAGAAAAAGTGCAGGAGGACC
>DASTSJ010000340.1:0-4024 GCA_035760765.1 Edaphobacter sp.
CGGGTAAGAAATTCAGCTGGAGACACACCGCTCGCCTATCAGCCGGCCTACCGCGACCCGCTCGGCAGAACCATCGAGATCTCGCTGCGCAAGGTCTTTTGAAGTGAACTATTTGGGAGGGCTTTCTGAGAGAAAGCCCGACCAATTCGATTGGCCTAAGGGCGCGTTGCGTGAAGACAGTAGCATTTGCGGTGCCGTGCGCAATCGCCAGATCCCACCTGCGGGTGCGCCGTTTCGTAAGCGCCGTATCTCGTGATGGAACGAGTGCTCGAAGCGCACCTCTTTTCTCGCGATCACTTGCGTCCGACCAAGCAGCAAAATGAGAGCGAAGAAGAAGCTGTCCAAGAGAATGACTAATCCGCTCCAGAGAAGCGCGGTTCACAGGAGCAAGGTTGCGCGTCCACTTGGTAGTTCCCCGTCGTCGGCAGACAGCCAAAAAGCTTATCGGGAATGATTGCGCTTCTCTCTTGGACGAGAAGTCCCGCCCCCGAAGTCACAATGCCGCGACAAGAATCAGCCGAGCCAAGATCGCACACGGATCAGATGTCACGCGACGTCCCGGAACGTGGACTAACGACCCCGCTCCGGCGCGGGAGTCTGTGCCGGCGGAGAATTTGTAGACTCAGCAAGCCACGTCTCGCTTGAACCGCAGGAACTGGTCATCGCCAGCGGCTGGCCCGCTTGGAAGGGGCTGGCATAGGGGACGCATTCCTGCCCGCCAGCCACCGCCAGGCAGAGCTGGCCGTTCGCCGCGGTCCAATTGCCGGCCACGGTGCTGCCGCCGGGAGTGACGATCCGCAGCTGGCCGCCCGGATCGAGATAGACAGTGTTGGTAACGCCGTTCGTGGTCACCTGGATAGGCTGTCCGATAACCTCTGCACCGGGGCTCCAGCCAGTCTGCGCTAGAGCAACGGCAGGGATCATGCTCGAAACGGCCAATCCAAATGCCGCACGGACGATATTGCGCTTCATTTCCGTCCCTCCTGATGCGCGAGAGAGAAGATGGCGTTAGGCGGGACTGACCGGCTGATCATTGCCGCCGCCACCATTGTGCAGGACCAAATAGAGTCCAACACCTGCTGCGAGAGCTGCCAGGCCGAGCAGCAGCGGGCTGAAGCCCAAACCCGCTGCCGCCGGCTCCACCGGAGGAACAGGAATCGGCTGCGGCGGCGGATTTTGCGCCGCGGCGGGCGCTGCATCGACTTGTGGGAGCACACACCCGCTTGGCGACGCCTG
Source organism: Edaphobacter sp. (assembly GCA_035760765.1). GTDB lineage: Bacteria > Acidobacteriota > Terriglobia > Terriglobales > Acidobacteriaceae > Edaphobacter. The sequence continues at coordinate 1,237 of DASTSJ010000340.1, forward strand.
CGCAGCAGCAGCTACAGCCGCTCCGCAAAACGCAGCAGCGGCAGATGCATCCGCACTCATCACGCTCAGAACTGCAAGTGGGTCCGGCCCTGCTACGCTCTTGGTGGCAGCGACTGCACTGGTCGAAAACAGGAAGGACGCGGCTGCAACGGCGCCGATCAGGGCCCTAGATCTGACATGCAACACGGCCACGCTCCCCTAGATACGCCAGACTTATCGACAACTCATAACCAAAGACAATGTTGCCGCCTAGACCCCTAGGGCTAAAAAATGCCTAATCCCAATCAATTCTGATGCTGGCTCGCGCTGCTCGTCGTCGCGCGAGCTGCCCCCACCGCAGCTGTCCCCAGCGCCTGCATGGCTCTCGACAGCCCGCCCGCGCACATGAACTGCTGCTGAGGAGCTACAGGACCCGGTCATCACGCCGAGTCGATCGGTGGGCCGGCTCAAGCCACCTCTGAAAGGCGTCCATAGTCATCGGCGAGACGCACGATATCGTCTTCACCCAAATATGATCCGCACTGGACTTCGACGAGATGCAGGGGAACCTTCCCGGGATTCTCGAGACGATGAACCATCCCGGCGGGGACATAGGCAGATTCATTCTCGTGCAGGATCCTGACTTCGTCCCCGATAGTAACCCGGGCAGTTCCGGCAACGACGACCCAATGTTCGGAACGCTGCCGATGCATTTGAAGGGACAGCTTCTCGCCGGGCTTTATGACGATCCTCTTGGTCTGAAATCGGTCCCCACGATCGACGGTCTCATACGTACCCCAAGGGCGGTGCACCTGCGTATGGAGAGTCTGCTTGTCGACACCGGCAGATTCGAGGCGCTGGACAAGGCTCTTCAGGTCTTGGGCGCGGTTGCGCGGGACCACGAGAACTGCATCTCGCGTCGCGACGATGACAAGATCCTGCACTCCCAGGGTAGCAATCGTCGCACTGGATTCGCTTCTAATGAGGCAACCGCTGGTATCGACGGCGATGACCTCGCCCGTCAGTGCGTTCGAGAAGGGATCCCGGTCACTGATTTCCCACAAGGCATCCCACGAGCCCACGTCCGACCAACGCATCTCGACCGGAACGAGCGAGGCTCGTTCGGTCTTTTCCATGACCGCGTAATCGATCGAGATAGACGGGCACGCGAGCAGTGGCTCACGCGCCGGTCGCACGAACTGCTCGTCCGTTGCCCCGCTGGCGAGGGCCACTTCGCATGCAGCCGCGACTCCAGGAGCGTGGGATTGAAGCTCATCGATCAGCGTTGATGCCTTGAAGAGGAAGATGCCACCATTCCAGTGGTGGCGGCCGCTCTCCAAGTAGCTCTGCGCTGTAGCCGCGTCCGGCTTTTCGACGAACCTTACGACGGGCAGCACGCCCGTGCGATCAGGTTCGAGGTTACCCACTTCGATATAGCCATAGCCCGTTTCTGCGCGGGTCGGATGGATTCCGAAGGTCACGATGGCGCCGGCTCGCGCAGAGGGTACACCCGCTTCGACCGCGTCCCTGAACGCTTCTTCGTCGCCGATGACGTGATCCGCCGGCATCACGAGCATCAGCTGGTCCGGTGCGGTACGCGCCTCCAGGTAGCACGCAAGTGCGATCGCGGCGGCAGTGTTCCTTGCTTCCGGCTCGAGGATGATCGCCTCAGGGTCGATCGACACCTCGCGCAACTGGTCGCGGACAAGGAAGCGGTGCTCCTCGCCCGTGACGATCACGGGCGGCTTGTACTCGCGAGACCGCGCCCGGCGGACCGTTGCCTGAAGCATGGTTTGCGCCTGCTGCAGGGCAAGCAATTGCTTCGGATGCAGCGACCTCGAGAGGGGCCACAAACGCGTTCCTGAACCTCCGCAAAGAACGACAGGTCGAATGAGGGCTTCGGCAGCAGCTTCTGCGCAAATTGGCTTGCCAGTCACGTTACCTCCGAGTTGCCTTGACGGGCAAGTCGACGCTCGCATGCATTTCTAGAAGGGCCGGAACATGCCCAGGACCGTCAGGCCCCGCAAAACATTGTCGACCAAGCGCTTATTGTGCGATCCGGCGACGACAACGATGTCATTGGGGTAGATCACCGGATCCGGAGCTTCGGCTCGACTGATCGCCCGCAGGTCGAAGGCCGCAGCCATTCTCTGACCCTTGACCGTCCTGAATACGACAACCTGCTGTGTATTTGCATCTTCGGTCACCCCGCCGCCAAGAGCGATGGCCTTCAACAAGGTCGTTGTATTGCCCTGCACGGGAACAACAGCAGCCTGCTTCACCGCGCCTTCGACGGTGATCGTTCGCGGCGCGCGTTCGGCAACGGCGACCTGGACATTCGGGTTCTTAAGGACCTTCTCGCCCAGACGGTCTGCAAGCAACTTGGCGAATTGGCTCGGCGTCTGCCCTTGAGCTTGAACGGCCCCGACGAATGGAAAGTCAATCTGTCCATTCGCTTCGACCTGGAAGTCTCCCGAAAGCGAGTCGACCCCGAAGACCGTCACGTGCAGCTTGTCGCCCGGACCGATTTCATCCGGGACGGGCGCCACCTGTTCGGCATCAGGCGCCCCGAAATCGGAGGGATTATATGGGACATTGAGCGGTCTGCTGCCGCATCCCGCAAGCAGAACGCTCAGGAGCGCAACGGCCACTCGACCGCGATGATCCAGCTCCCGAACCCTTCGAATAAGCCGCATTACTCAATACCTCGCAAGAATCTTGGATCGGACATTAGTTTAGGGACCGCCACGGTCAAACGCCTTGTTTTGTTGCCGAAATCGCCGCTGCCGCAGTCGGCCGGATACCCAGC
>DASTSJ010000341.1:0-4006 GCA_035760765.1 Edaphobacter sp.
GAGTCGCAGGAACGCAGGCGGTCCTCGAACGCACCTCCCATGTGCTCGCCACGCTCTCCAGCGGCGTTGGGGTCGCGATTGCGACCGCCAGCGAAGGCGATCTCCTGGAGCACGTTCACTTCTCCCGCCTCGCTCCGGCCAGCGTGCTTGCCGTCGTCGTCACCCGCTCAGGAGTCGTGCGCGATCGCGTTCTATCGCTCGATCGGGACGTAACTGCAATCGATCTTGAGACCGCGGCGAACTTCCTCAATGAGAACTTCCGCGGGTGGAGCGTGGAGCAGGTTCGTTCAGAGCTGGGCCGTTTGGTCGAACGCGAAAGGAGTGAATACCAGAGGCTGTTGAACCGCGTACAGCAGCTCTGGGTTAAGGCCGTTCCGGTTGAGGACTCCACCCCGCCACCGGTCTACGTCGAAGGGGTGGCCAACCTGGTAAGCTCGCAGGTCGACGGCGAGCGGTTGCGGGAGATGCTGGCTGCGCTTGAGGCAAAGCAGCGCCTCGTGGAGTTGCTTAACGCCTACATCGACTCCCGTCAGCAGAGCGTCCGGGTGGTCTTCGACCTTGAGGAGCAGGCTCCCCAGATGGCCGGACTGGTCCTGATCGCCGCTCCTGCCCGGATGGCAGGCGAGAGTCGTGGCACGATCGGCGTGATCGGTACGACTCGTATGGACTACGAAAATACAATGAACGCGGTGAGCTATCTCTCGCGGGTCTTCGATCGAATCGCTACCCTGCCATCTAAGCAGTAGAGAGTAGGGGCGGCACCGCCGCCCTCAATCCCGGGGCCTTGCACGATCGGCGATAATGGAGAGGACAACATCTATGAGGAGACATAATTCCATGCAGGACGAATCCACTGTGCAGGCTGTACAGGAGGGCGAAGCCGTAAACAGCTCTCCGGAGGAGCAGGCGCAGGACGCGGCTTCGGCGCAGAAGACGGAATTGGAACAGGTTAAGGGTGAGCGCGATCAGCTTCTCGACAGGCTGGCGCGCCTGCAGGCCGAGTTCGATAATGCCCGTAAGCGTGAGGCCAAGGAACGCCAGGACGCCCGCGACTACGTGGTCTCGAGCACGGTCGAGCCCTTCCTTGGAGTGATGGATAACTTCCAGCTTGCCCTGAAGTCCGAGGGCTCGATCGAGCAGCTCCGTGCCGGGGTTGGGCTGATTCTAAAGCAGATGGAAGACGCTCTTCGCGGCCTGAACGTGGTTCCGGTCGAGAGCGTAGGGGCCCAGTTCGATCCCCGCTTCCACGAGGCGCTCGGAAGCGTTGAAACCAAGGACGTCCCCGATCATCAGGTAATAGAGGAGATTCGCCGGGGTTACAAGATGCGTGAGAAGCTGCTGCGTCCTGCCCTGGTGAAGATTGCGACCAACTCGGCCCAGGTAAGCGTGTAACCACCGAAACAGCGGTTACCGGTTATTCCGTTTTAGAAGGTATCTGAAGGATGAGTGCGACGGCAAACGTGACCAAAGTTGATTACTACGAGGTATTAAGCGTCTCGCGAGACGCGTCGGATCAGGAACTGAAGACGGCCTACCGCAAGATGGCGATGCAGTACCATCCCGACCGCAATCCGGGCGATCAGGCCGCTGAGGAGAGATTCAAAGAGTGCAGCGAGGCCTACCAGGTGCTCAGCGACCCGGACAAGCGCGCAGCCTATGATCGCTACGGCCACGCAGCCTTCAACGGAGGCGCAGGCGGAGCGGGCAATCCTTTCGGTGGCGGCTTCGCGGGCGCCCAGGACCTGGGAGACATCTTCGGCGACCTGTTCGGCGAGATGTTCAACATGGGCGGCTCGTCTCGTGGCGGAAGGGCGTCTCGGGCTCAGCGGGGCCGGGACCTGCGGTACGACATGACCATCGAGTTCGAAGAGGCGGTCTTTGGCGTGGAGCGGGAGATCAAGATCCGCCGCAACGAGACCTGCCCGGACTGTCAGGGTTCCGGTGCTGCCAAAGGCAAGCAGCCGGTGACCTGCAGCCAATGCGGCGGCCGGGGCCAGCAGCGGTTCCAGCAGGGCTTCTTTTCGGTAGCCCGAACCTGCTCGGCGTGCGGAGGAACAGGAACTCAGATCACCGACCCCTGCTCCACCTGCTATGGCGAGACGAGGGTTCAGGCGGAGCACACCATTCTGGTGAAGGTCCCGGCGGGAGTGGAGCAGGATACCCGCATCCGCTACCAGGGTGAGGGTGAGGCCGGCAAGTTCGGCGGCCCGACCGGCGATCTGTACGTCGTTCTGAATGTGAAGTCCCACAAGTTCTTCGAGCGAGACGGCGACGATCTGCACTGCGTGATGCCGATCTCCTTCCCGCAAGCAGCGCTGGGCACCGAGCTGGAGATTCAGACGCTCGACGGTACAGAGACCATTCGCATCCCTGAGGGAACTCAGAACGGCAAAGAGTTCCGCCTTCGCGGAAAGGGTGTGCCGCACCTGAATGAGCGGGGCAAGGGCGACCTGATCGTAGAGATCCGTGTCCAGACCCCCACCAAACTGAGTAAGCAGCAGAAAGATCTTCTTCGGCAGTTGAGCGAGACAATGGAGATCGAAAACACACCTACGTCTCGAGGGATCTTCGACAAGGTCAAGGAGATGTTCAACTAATATCTGTAACCGGCACAAATAAAAAGATTTTTATCGAAGGTTTAATCTCAGAAGCGGCCCCGGGAGAAGTTTACCGGGGCCGCTTCTCCGTGTGGCGTCAGCATGGTCGCACGTTGGCGCAGTAAAATGCGCTGTCGATTTGGGGCGGATTGCCGATGACGGCAAGGGTGGAGATCGCGTCTCAAGGACAAGACCGTAGGGGGCTCCAGTTGTGGCGTTGGGCTGTGCGACCCTTGGGGGACGGAACGTTGCCAGAAATCCGTTGAAATCCATGCTTGCGACTTATACAACAGTTGCTGCATCGAATAGCTAATAATTTGACAGAAGGACACTCAATGGCAAGCGATTTCGTAAGTGTTATCAAACCGACAGCGAAGAATCCGGAGGGGGGCGAGGGCGCGAACGGCAAGCGGCCGGTTCCGGTCTTGCCAGTGCGGGACACGGTGCTTTTCCCGCATGCCGTCCTTCCCTTGACGGTGGGACGGGAGAGCAGCATCCAGCTGATCCAGTCTCTCGGTGAGGACAAATCGATCCTTGTGGTCGCGCAGCGGGACGCCCGGCAGGACACCCCCGTAGCGGCGGACCTCTATGGAGTAGGCACCCGTGCGACCGTTCACAAGGTCGTGAAGATGCCGAACCAGAGCCTCTTTGTCTTCACAGAAGGCAACGAGCGCGTCCACCTGGGCGAGTTCACCCAGTTGCAGCCGTTCATGATGGCGGAGTTCGATCCGATTGCCGAAGCCGAGCCGGAGAAGACGCCGGAGAATGAGGCGCTGGAGCGGAACGTTGTAAGCCAGTTCCAGCAGATTGTTACCTCGTCCCCGACTCTCTCGGACGATCTGCAGACGATTGCGATCAATATCGAAGAGCCAGGACGTCTGGCCGACTTCATCTCCTCTTCGTTGCCGTTCCTGACGACGACGGACAAGCAGGAGCTCCTGGAGACGCCCGACGTTACCAAGCGTCTTGAGCGGATCAACCAGCACCTGGCGAAGGAGCTGGAGGTCCAGCAGCTTCGCAACAAGATCCAGAGCGAGGTGCAGGACTCTGTACAGCAGTCGCAGAGGGACTACTACCTGCGCGAGCAGCTCAAGGCCATCCAGAAAGAGCTGGGTGACGTCGACGAGACCCAGAAGGACATTGCCGAGCTGAAGGAGAAGATTGAAGCCGCGGGAATGCCTGACGAGGTCAAGAAGGATGCTCTCAAGGAGCTGGCGCGCCTGAGCCGGATGAATGCGATGGCGGCGGACTACAGCCTGACACGCAACTATGTGGAGTGGCTGGCGGTCCTGCCGTGGGCGAAGAGCTCGGCAGGTGAGGTGGACATCAGGAAGGCGAAGGAGATTCTGGATACCGATCATTATGGCCTCAGGAAGGTGAAGGATCGCATTCTGGATTACCTCTCGGTT
>DASTSJ010000342.1:0-7281 GCA_035760765.1 Edaphobacter sp.
GATTCGATATTCCAAACTCACGCTGAGTACGTGAGTTCTTCCAAAACCAAACGGCGCGGACCGAACTCCGCGTCCCGCCTTATTCGACAGTAACCGATTTCGCCAGATTCCTAGGCTGATCCACATCGCATCCTCTTCTTACGGCGATGTGGTAGGCGAGGAGTTGTAGCGGAACTACTTCGAGGATGGGGAGGAGTAGCTCGGGGGCGGGTGGGATGTAGATGGTGTGCTCGACGAGCTGCTGGATTTCGGTGTCGCCCTGGATGGCGATGGCGATGACGCGGCCGCTGCGGGCGGTTACCTCTTGAATGTTGGAGAGGGTCTTTTCGTACTTGAGGACGCTGGCGGGGTCGTTGGGGTCCTTGGTGGCGATGCAGACGACGGGGAGCGACTCGTCGATGAGGGCGTTGGGGCCGTGCTTCATCTCGCCGGCGGGGTAGCCTTCGGCGTGAATGTAGGAGATCTCCTTGAGCTTGAGTGCGCCTTCGAGGGCGATGGGGTAGTGGATACCGCGGCCGAGGAAGAGGAAGTCGTGCGCGCCGTGGAAGAGGCGGGCGAGGTGCTGGCACTGCTCGTCGAGGGAGAGGCGCGGACGCAGGCGGCGCTCGGTGCCGGTCCAGATGTGGGTGAAGGGGGCGTTGGTTCCGGTTGACCGCAGATCCTTCGACTCGCTTCGCTCGCTCAGGATGACACTTTCATTCTGTCCGTTTGAGTCGTCGGGTGTGCCGGTTCTTGTGGTGGGGGCGGCTACGCCTTCGGACATGCCGGTGGTGTTGGGGCGGCTTAGCGAGAGTATGGATTCGAGTTTGGAGGGGAGCTTGCCGAGCTCGGTGGCGAGGTGGAGGGACTGCTCCGAGGTGACGGTGCCGCGGGTCTGGGCGAGGTGGAGCGCGAGGATGAAGAGCGCGGTGAGCTGCGAGGTGAAGGCCTTGGTGGAGGCGACGCCGATCTCGGGCCCGGCGTTGGTGGTGATGGTTCCGTTGGCGCGGCGGGTGATGGCGGAGCCGACGACGTTGCAGATGGCGAGGGTCTTGGATCCCTTGTCGATGAGCTCGTTCTGGGCAGCGATGGTGTCGGCGGTCTCACCGGACTGGGTGATGAGCAGGCCGATTGCGCGCGGGTTGGGGATGGGGTCGCGGTAGCGGTACTCGCTGGCGTAGTCGACGTCGACGGGGAGGCGGGCGAGGCGCTCGATCATGAACTTGCCGGCGAGTCCGGCGTGCCACGAGGTTCCGCAGGCGGCGATGGTGATCTGGGCGGCGTTGCAGATGTCTTCGGGGGAGAGGTCGAGGTTGTCGAGGAAGACCTGTCCGGTGTCGAAGGAGATGCGGCCGAGGGTGGTGTCGCGGATGGCGCGGGGCTGCTCGTTGATCTCCTTGAGCATGAAGTGCTTGTAGCCGGCCTTTTCGGCCTGGATGGGGTCCCAGGCGATCCGCTGGACTTTGAGGGGGAGCGGGCGGCCGTTGAAGTCGGAGAGGGTGACGCCCTGGCGGGTGAGCACGGCAAGCTCGCCGTCGGCGAGGAAGTGGATGTTGCGGGTGTGGTGGAGGATTCCGGGGACGTCGGAGGCGAGGAAGAACTCGCCTTCGCCGATGCCGATGACGGCGGGAGGTCCCATGCGCGCGGCGACGAGCTTGTCGGGGTCCTTGGCGGACATGACGCCGATGGCGAAGGCTCCGGTGAGGTGCTTGACGGCCTCGCGGACGGCGTCTTCAAGAAGCACGGGTGCGGGCGGTGCGCCTTTGGCCTCGTTGTCGCGGGAGAGCTGATTGAGCTCCTTGAGCTCCTGCTCGATGAGGTGGGCGATGATCTCGGTGTCGGTCTCGGTGACGAACTTGTGCCCGGCAGCGGTTAGTTCTTTTTTGAGAGCGAGGTAGTTTTCGACGATGCCGTTGTGCACGACAACCAGAGAGCCGGTGCAGTCGCGGTGCGGGTGCGCGTTCTCTTCGGTCGGGCGGCCGTGGGTGGCCCAGCGGGTGTGGCCGATGCCGAAGGAGCCGTGCAGGGGATTGTCGGCGATGACGGTCTCAAGATTGCGCAGCTTGCCTGGAGCGCGGCGCAGCTGGAGCCCGTCGGAGTTGCCGGCGACGGCGATGCCTGCGGAGTCGTAACCGCGGTATTCGAGGCGACGAAGGCCTTCGATGATGACAGGGACGACAGGTTTAGGACCGATGTATCCGACAATTCCGCACATGGGATGAGTGTAGATGGAGATATCGGATTTTGCGCCGGAGGAAATTGGGACTTTTGGGGGAGCGGTGCGGGAGGGCTGTAACGAGATGGTCTAATACAGGAAGATGATCTCGGTCCTCATCCTTACGAAAAATGAGCAGCGCGACCTGCCGGAGTGCCTGAAATCGGTGGCGTGGTCGGATGATGTGCACGTGTTCGACTCGTACTCGACCGACGACACGGTGGCGATTGCGAAGGCGGCGGGTGCGAAGGTGACGCAGCGGGTCTTCGATAACTGGGCTGCTCACCAGAACTGGGGTCTGGCTAATCTGCCCTTCAAGTACCCATGGGTGTTTTATCTCGACGCGGATGAAAGAGTGACCCCCGAGTTAGAGCAGGCGTTGCTGGCGGCTGTGGCTGCTCCGGGTGATCACGTTGCTTTCCGGGTGCAAAGGCGAGATTTCCTTTACGGAACCTGGCTGAAACATGTTCAGGCCTCTCCGTTCTATATGCGATTGTTTCGGCCAGAGAAGATGAGATATGAGAGGCTGGTGAATCCAATCTCCATTGCCGATGGGCCGGTGGGACGAGTGGCTGGATATCTCGATCATTTTCCATTCAGCAAGGGAATGAGTCATTGGTTTGACCGCCACAATAAGTACTCCACGCTGGAGGCCATGCAGATCATCGAGAACAGGCAATCTCATGCGGCTGCCGGCCGTCAGCCTTTCAGCCTGTCGTCAGCCTTCTTCGAGAAAGATTTCCATGTTCGGAGATTTCATCAAAAAGAGCTGTTCTATCGAATGCCTATGCGGCCCTTGGTGAAGTTTTGCGTGTTGTATTTTCTGAAACGAGGGTTCCTGGATGGTAGTGCAGGCTTTATTTACGCCACGATCGCCAGTATCTATGAGTATCTGATCGTTTTAAAAACCAAGGAACTGGAGCGCGGCGGAGCTTAGCAGCAAGCTGGGGCGTGGAGGTGGGGCCTGCAGCCGGTCCTGCGTGTCACAGATTTCTGCGTGAAAAGAGGTTCGTAGCAGGGAGCCTTCCCGGAAGTTATTCATTCGATTTCTCCTCGCACAGAATCTCTCAATTGGAATCTCCAGTGTCTTTTTGGTGCTGCGAAATTATTCCTTGATCCGGCTAGTGTTTGGTGGTTTTGTTTGCTCTGGAAGGATGATTCTAGAGCGGGTCTGTTGATAAAACCGCTTGACATCTCTTCTTTAAATTCCTTATTTTGCAACGCGTAATAAATAGCCTTGGAAGCCGAGAGCTATAAATAGGCGCTTCCGCAGCAAGAGGAGCGCCAGAAAATGCGTGTTGCTGAAGGATTTTAAGGAGGTCTAGGACCATGAAGTTTGCAGCGGCTGGAGCGATAGCCCTTACATGTGCGTGCGCTAGTCTGGCTTACGGCCAGGCGGTTGAGAGTCAGCAGATAACAGGAATTGTGTCCGACACGACCGGCGCAGCGATTGCCGGCGCTCAGGTTGCGGTTACGAACCAGGCTACGGGGCTCACCCGAACCGTGAACTCGAACACGGATGGTTTATACGTCGTTCTCAATCTCCCCGTGGGGACGTATTCGATCACGGCAACGATGTCCGGGTTCAAAAAAGTAGTGATCAATGGCGTCAATGTGGATGTGGGCGCCAAGCCGGCGGTCCCGATCCAGATGGCGGTTGGCCAGGTCGATGAGTCGGTTGAAGTGAAGGCCGATACCGTACTGATCCAGACGACCAGTGCAGAGATTGGGTCTGTGGTGACGAGCACTGAGGCGACGCAGTTGCAGTTGAATGGGCGCAACTACATCCAGTTGATTACGCTGGCGCCTGGAGTCTCGCAAACGGTGGCCAGTGGCTTTGCGCTGTTTGGCACCTATGGTGTGAGCGGCAGCGCCCAATCGGTGAATGGCATCCGGACGGACTCTGCCAATTACTTCATCGACGGTGTCGATAACAAGGACAACGGTGGGGGCGGCAACAACTTCGTGAATATCTCTCCGGACGCTCTGCAGCAGTTTCGCAATGCGGCATCGAGCTACGATGCGAGTTATGGAGGTACCTCGGGTACGACGGTCAGCGTGGCCATTAAGAGCGGCGGCCGCGACTTTCATGGGAATGCCTATGAGTACTTCCGCAATGACGCGATTCAGGCGTATCCCTTCCGCCCGCTGAATGCGACTGCGATCAAGCCCCCTCTGCGGTACAACAACTTCGGCTACACCGTTGGTGGGCCAATTTACATTCCTGGACACTTCAACCAGAACAAGGACAAGCTATTCTTTTTCTGGGCGCAGGATTTCAAGCGCCTGCGCGTCTCGTCCATCTCGGCCCCAACGGTGCCGACTCCGGCGGCCATCAATGCGGCACTGGCTGGCCCCACAACGGCCACCGGTCGTGCCCTTGCGGCTACTCTTCTGACCAGCCCGACGGGAACCTACTCCTACCTGAATGCGACTCCTTCGAACCAGCAGGAGTACCTGATCAAGGTGGACTACAACATGAACGAGAAGAATCAGATCAACGGGCACTTCGTTCATGATTACTACACCAGCCTGGGAAATCCGACGAACTACATCACCTTCCAGCGTCAGTTGCCTGGACTCACCTCTTCGCTGCAGTGGACCCATACCTTCAATCCGAAGACTGTGAACGTGCTGATTGGGTCATACTCGGGAAATGTAATCTCGCAGAACAATGGCATTGGCCCGAATCCCCAGCTCGGCAATAAGCCGATCCTGCGTTCAGACTACGGCCTGACCTACCAGACACTGTTCAACGCTTCGCCCTATATTCCACAGGTCGCAGTAACAGGCTATTCGACGACCGGTGTTACACCGCTGGCCTTCAGCAACTATCAGCGCATTTATGCGGCAAAGGACGATCTCTCGCGAATTATCGGGAATCACGCTCTGAAGATGGGAGCTTACTTCTGGCGTGGACGTAAGAATCAGACCGCGCCGCCGGCACTGAATGGACAGTTCACCTTCAGCAATCTGGCCAACCTGGTGCAGGGCAACTTTGCGAGCTATACGGAGGGCAGCAACGTTCCTGAAGTACAGGCACGGTTCTCGCAGTTTGAGACCTACCTGCAGGACGACTGGACCGTGACGCGCCGACTTACGCTGAACATGGGACTGCGCTGGCAGTACATGCAACCCATCTATAGCTGGGCGAACAATGCCTCCGGTTTCGACCCTGCCTACTACGATGCGACCCAGGCTGCGACCGTCGATCCGAAGACCGGCATTATCACGAAGAACCCATCGCCGTACAACGGTATCGTTCTTCCAGGGAATGGATTTCCTGACAAGGCGAAGGCAGTGCTTCCGTCATCGATCCTCAACAATCCGCAGGTACAGGCACTCTTCCACGGCCTTCCACTTGGATTGGTGAATACGAAGTTCGATACCTTCGCTCCTCGCGTCGGCTTCGCGTACGACCTCACCGGAAACCAGGACACGGTGCTCCACGGCGGCTACGGCATGTCGTACGAGCGCGTCGAGGGCAACTACTACTACGGCTCCGTGTCGCAGCTTCCGTTTACGGCGGTAGCGTCACTTAGCAGCTCGGGCAATGCAGACAGCCTGGGAAGCATTGGGGTATCTTCAGCCCCGACGAACATCACCAACACTCCCGACCCCCGTTTAACGCCTCCGCGCGTGCATAATTACAGCCTCGGCATTCAGCGGAAGGTCTTCAGCAATTCATCATTCGAGCTGAACTACGTAGGATCGCGTTCTGCGAACCTTACCTATCGCAAGAACCTGAACCAGGCACCGGCAGGAACAGAGCAGGCAAATCCGGGAGTGGCCCGCAATGCGCTTCGTCCCTATAAGGGTTATGCCGAGATCTACCAGTACACCAATGGTGCAGGAGCGAACTACAACTCGCTGCAGACTCGTTTCCTGACTCGCTTTGCCGAGGGCGGAACAGTGAGCTTGTCCTTTACCTGGTCAAAGGCTCTGACGAATGGTTCCACCTTTGACTATCAGCCGCAGGACAGCCTCAATCCCTCTGCGGATTACGGTCCTGCAAACTACAACCAGCCGAAGATCTTCGTCGCCAGTTATGTCTATCCCATTCCGTTCTGGCAGCACGAGCAGGAGTGGTACAAGAAGGCTCTTGGCGGTTGGCAAGTCTCCGGAATTACCCGCATCGCTTCGGGACTTCCGATCAACGTCATTCAGCCTTCGGGCGTCTCGGTTGCAGGAAACCTGGTGACGACCGCGTCTGTTGCGCAGCGGCCTAACATCGTCGGTGATCCCTACGCGAAGCAGGGTAAGCAGTATCTGACCCCCGCTGCGTTCGCGGTTCCGGCGCAGGGCACGTACGGCAACGTGGGTTATGACGCGATCAAAGGACCGCTATTCAACAACTGGGATGCGGCGCTGCAAAAGAACATTCCCATCCACGAATCGATCGGAGCGGAGTTCCGTGCGGAGATGTTCGACGTTCCAAACCACATGTCTTACTTCACGGTGGCTAACCAACTGGGCGCTCCGCGGCCAGACGGTACCTACCAGGGAGGAAACTTCGGACAGGTGACCGGAGCTACCGATCCCCGCACGATGGAGTTTGTTCTGCGCGTTCACTTCTAAACACCCTCGACTCATTCGTGGAGCCGGGCCACAGCCGGTCGAAGCGGGTGCATCGAGTCTCAGAGTGGCCACATTGCCTGTCCAGATCTAGGGACAGGCGGTGTGGCCATCTTTTTGCCTCGCCAGACCCGTCCGTTGAGACGTGATATACGTTCAGCAGCGCTGATTGTGAGAAGTGAGAGGAAGAGAGATTTGCAAGTGACATGTACCGGGCGGAAGTTTGATGGTCGAGTTCTACGCACAGGCTTTTGCATGGCAGCTGCGCTGCTTATTTCCTTGCAGCCGACTGGTCGGTTGTCCGCTCAGACGAATCGCACTGCGGTCGCTTACGAGTCTGTCGATCCCTTCATTGGGACCGGACCGGAAGGCCACACGTTTCCAGGAGCTACAGTGCCATTCGGTATGGTGCAGCTTAGCCCCGACACGCAGATTCGCTACTTCAAGCAGAGCTACAAGTGGGCCGCCGGTTATCGCTACGAAGACACGACCATCCTCGGTTTCTCGCACAC
>DASTSJ010000343.1:0-3989 GCA_035760765.1 Edaphobacter sp.
ATCATCGCGTCCTCGACGTTGGGTGCGCCGAGCCTGTGGCGGAACAGCTTATCCTGACGTTTGGTGACCTCATCCTCGGTCGTGTAGAAGAGCGTCTGCGAATCCTCCGCCCAGACCAGCGATCCAACTCGTTCGGCAGTATCCGGATATTCGGCTCCAGTGGTCAGATTCCGGATGTGCAGGGTGTACTGGCGAAAGCCGGTGTTATCGGTGGAGTAGGCGAGCTTCTCTCCATCCGGACTGACGCTCATGCCTCCGACTGACATAAACGCCTGACCCTCGGCCAGTCGGTTAACGTCAAGGATGACCTGTTCCAGCTGGGCCGGATCGTACGTTTCCCCGACAGCCTTCCGGCGGCAATGGATGGGATACTGGCTGCCCTCGACGGTTCGCGTGTAGTAGTACCAGCCGCGTTCGCGGAAGGGAACGGATTCGTCGGTCTCCTTGATGTGGGACAGCATCTCCTTATACAGCGTTTCCTGCAGGCCTTCTGTCGGCTTCATCATCGCCGCCGTGTAGGCGTTCTCTGCCTCCAGATACGCGATGACCTCGGCAGATTCTTTGGTCCGCATCCAGCGATAGTCGTCCTCAAGCGTGTGGCCGTGAATGGTCGTCGGGGTGGGTTCGCGGCGCGCAACCGGAGGCGTCAGAGCTGAGGCGGATACGTCGTTGGCATTGCGAGGCATGGGTGTAAGCTCAGTGTTTTTTTCCATTGCTCAGAAAGGATACAGCCTTCCCCTGACCGGCGCGGGCAACCTGAAGGATGCTATTCAGCATTCTTGAAGAACAACAATCGGTTGCGTCACAGTCGTTTCGGATTAGAATGATGCCGCCGAAGGAGGCCCCTCTGATGAAGGCTCTTGTTCTGCCTGTCGCAGTCTGCTCGTTGATCCTCCCGTCCCGCGCGCTACTGGCTCAGTCGGATGCCATGGTCCAGATGCCGGCTCAAACGCAGATGAATCAGCCTGGCCGTCCGACTCCTCCTACTCCTTCCATGATGGACTCCAGCGGAGCACCCAACGAGACCGCGCAGCAGATCAAAGACAAGATGTTTGTCCACGAAGCGATTGAAGGCGGACTGGCGGAGATCGCGTTAGGTAATCTCGCAGCGCAGAAGAGTTCAAACGATGATGTCCGGTCGTTCGGTAAGAAGATGGTCGAAGAGCACCAGAATTTGAATCAGCAGCTCTCGCAGATTGCGGACACGATCGGCGCACGCGCTCCGAAGAAGATGGGCAAGGATCAGCAGGCCCAGTACGACAGGCTGGCTGCCCTTTCGGGAGATGACTTCGACCGGGAATACATCCTCCTTATGGTGAAGGACCACCATAAGGACCTTCGAGAGATGCGGGCAGAGGCAAGGACCACACAGGAAGCCGACTTGAAGGCTGTTCTTGGCGATGGTGCGTCTGTCATCCGCGATCACATGGTCACCGCCGATCGCATGGCGCATGAACGGGGCATTCCCATGCCCGGTCATCGGCACCATTCGCCGGAGGCAGGAGCTCCGGCTCCCTCCCAGCCGCCACAATAAATCCAGCCGTCCGCTTTCGGCAGCAGTTACAGCAATGTGCGAAGCGTAGAATGAGGGCGATATGGTTCGTCTCTCACGATGGCTGGGCATCGCCTTACTACTCCTTCTGCCGATCGCAGTGCTCGGGGAGTCGGTCAAGTCTCTCCCGGCCCCGACGGGTTACATCAACGACTTCGCCGGTGTCATCTCGCCGGAGACGAAGCAGCAGATGGAGGCGCTCTGCACTGCCGTCGACCGTCAGGCCCACGCGCAGATCGCCGTGGTCACGATCAAGACACTCGACGACGATCAGACGATCGAAGAGTTTTCCACCGAACTTGAAGACAAATGGGGAGTAGGGAACAAGGACGATCGTGGGGTCCTGATGGTGCTTGTCATGAAGCCCCGCCGGGGACGCATCGAGGTTGGATATGGCCTGGAAGGCATTCTGAATGATGCCAAGGTAGGTGACATCGGCCGGTCCATCGTTCCCGCTGCCAATCGTGGTGACTACGACACGGCGGTTACTTCTGCCGTGCAGCAGCTGGCAGGGATTATCGCCCAGGATGCAGGAGTGACCCTGAACCTGCCGCAGCAGCAATACCAGCGGCAGCATCAGCCGCGGGGGCAACCGGTGCAGGTCAGCCCGTTTCAGCTTCTTCTCGGAGCGGGAGCCATTATCTTTCTCCTCGTCACCCTGGCCCGAACCGGCAATACTGGGCTGATCTTCTTCCTGCTTGGAAATCTTCTCGGCGGAGGCGGAAGAGGCTATCGAGGCGATGATCGCGACGGCTGGGGCGGCGGAGGTGGAGGCGACGGAGGAGGCTTCGGAGGTTTCGGTGGAGGAAGATCGGGAGGTGGAGGTGCCTCTTTTTAGAGGAGTCCCCGATCAAAGACAGATGTCAGAAGCTCTAACCCTCAGGTGATACAGTAACTTCGATAGTCGCCGCGCGAAAGCTAAACGAAAGGAAGTTGGTTCGACGAAACTATGAAACCCTTATGGATCGGTTTGGGCGTCGTTGGCCTCATTATTGTGCTTCTGCTGCTTGTGGGCGGAAGTTATGTGAGCACCAAGAATACGCTTGTAGAAAAGAACGAAGCGGTGAATCAGGCCTACTCGCAGGTCAGTGTTGTCCAGCAACGGCGTCTTGACCTCATCCCGAACCTGGTAGCTTCGGTCAAGGGCTACGTCGCTGAAGAATCGACAGTTCTCACCAATATCGCGAACGCCCGTGCCGGTGTTCTGGCGGCCGGATCTGACCGCTCTGCCAGCATCAACGCCAATAGCAAGCTGGACGTTGCCCTGGGACCGTTCTTCCGGCTGCAGGAGCAGTATCCCAATCTGAAGGGCAATGATCAATTCATGCGCCTGAATGACGAACTGGCCGGAACGGAAAATCGCATTGCTGTGGAAAGACAGCGGTACAACCGTGCCCTTGAGGACTACAATGTCTACGTTCGGCAGTTCCCCAATAGTATCTGGGCCGGCATGGCTGGGTTCCATTACCGGGACGAATACTTCAAAGGGAACCCTGAGAACAGTGTCGCGCCCAAGGTCGACTTCTCAAAATAGGGAAGAAGCCGAGTGAACCTTGGCACGAAGAAAGGCCGTCGCGAACCACGACGGCCTTTCTTATTGGGACCTCTAAAAATGTTTACTTAGTAAAGGAAGAGATGGCGGAAGCTTCATCGTCGCGCACATCAAAGACGGTGTAGAGCTTGGTGATCTGAAGCAGGTCCTGGACCTTCTTGGTCAGGTTCAGCAGCTTCAGCTCGCCGCCTGCATTCTTCACCGTGGTAAACGCGCTGACGAGCTCGCCGATCCCTGAGCTGTCGATATAGTTGATGTCAGCCAGGTTCAACAGAAGCTTCTTCTGTCCCTTCGCCAGCAGATCACGAACAGCGTCGCGAATGGTCACGCTGCCTTCGCCGAGGGTAATGCGGCCGCTCAGGTCCAGGATCGTGACGCCGTCCACTTGGCGAGTAGATACTTTCATGCTCATGTTTACTGTTCTCCTTAGGTCCCCGACTGCGCGGGTGTGCGGTGCTTGATGAGAGTGAGCTCGGTTCCAGGATGTAACTTGCGAAAGTTTACCTCATCCATAAACGATCGAATCAGGAAGATGCCGCGGCCAGAACCTCGCAGAATGTTCTCCGGAGCAAGAGGGTCAGGCAGCGTGTCGGGATCGAGTCCGGGGCCCTGGTCTGTAATTCGAATCACGAGATCGTTCGAGGTCGTCTCGAATGTCGCTGTGATGTGCTTGTTCAGATCGTAGGCATTCCCGTGGAGAACTGCATTGACGGCAGCTTCCCGCACCGCCATTGCAATATATGGGATTGTGTCTTCATCGAATCCGGCGCGCTGGGCATATTGCTCTGCAGTCTGCTCAACCTTGTTTACGCTGTCGAGCGTAGAGTCGAGAGTGTAACTGACGCGGCTTGTCGTTGAGTCGGCCAAGGCTATCCTTGCAGTACT
>DASTSJ010000344.1:0-5508 GCA_035760765.1 Edaphobacter sp.
GCGATCGTGGCGAAACCGCGAGGGATATGAAACTCCTTCGCCAGCGCCTCCGCCTTTTCAAGATTTAGGTCGACCAGCGCGGCCACTGGGAACCCGGCTTTCGCATACGCAGGAAGATGTGCATCGCGCACGATTCCGCCCGAGCCGATCATGATGATAGGGCGAGGGGTGCGAGGACGCGGAGGGGCCGCCGCCCTGACGATCGATTCCAAATCCATTCCAGAAGACCTCTTTCCTTGATCCCATGCAATTCTATGCGGCACAGTGCACCGCACTTCTATGGTGCCAGACAGGATCGAATGTGTGATGAAAGACGGCCCGCGGTTGCATGCTGCCATCGAGCCCCGTACCCTACGAAAGATGTCCCCTGCGCTCGAACTCGCTCTGCTCTCCTGTGCGCTGCTGGGTCTTCGCCATGGATTTGACTACGACCATCTGGCGGCCATCACGGACATCACCAGCGTGCAGCGGACTTGGCGGGAAGGCATGCGGCTGGGCCTGCTCTATGCAATCGGTCATGCGATGACGGTCGCCGCCCTCGGCGCCGCTGTCATCTTTCTGCACCTCGGGCTTCCACGCCATCTGGACGCTGTTGGCGAGCGGCTGGTAGGCGCCACACTGATCGTCCTCGCTGCGTATGTGCTGGTCAGCTTTCTGCGTTATCCGTCTGCCGGGGGCCACCGTCACCTCGTTCCTGTCAGCCGCATCGCATTGCTGGTTTCGGGAGCCCGGTTTGCAGCATGGAAGCTGCGATCGCTTGGAAACAGGGAGCTGCCCCGGCCTGAACCCTTCCGTTTTCGCTATAACCAGAGCTCCGTCGTACTTGTCGGTGTCGTCCACGGTCTCGGTGCGGAGACTCCATCACAGCTCCTGCTCTTCCTTCTGGCCGCAAATCTTGGGGGCACCAGTCGGGGATTCCTTGGCCTACTTTGCTTTATCGGCGGCCTGCTGGTGATGAATACGCTCATGACAGCGTCGGCATCCGGCATCTTTGCCAAAAGCACGCGCCGTCCGAAGCTGCAGATGTTCATCACCTCGCTCACCGCCGCATACAGCTTCGTGATCGGAGCGATCTTCCTCTTCGGTATGGGCGATAAGCTCCCCGCACTGATCAGGTAGATAGGTCTAACCGCCGCGGCATCCACTACACTCGGTCTATGCTTCGAGTTCCCTTTGCCGATCTTTATGACGTGCTTGAACGAGCTATGCTGCGCTTCGGGCTTCCCCTGGAGGCGGCCCGGCTCTCAGCGCGGCTGTTTGCCGAGACGACCCGCGATGGCGTCTACACGCATGGGCTAAACCGCTTCCCACGGGTTGAGGCGATGGTGGCCAACGGCAGCATCGATGTCAACGCGCGCCCTGTTTGTACAGCCTCCTTCGGGTCTATGGAGCGCTGGAACGGCAATCGCGGCATGGGCAACGTGAATGCCTACATCGCGATGGAACGGGCGCTCGAACTGGCGCGCAAAACCGGAATGGGCCTGGTCGCGATGGCAAATACGAACCACTGGATGCGTGGCGGTGCCTACGGATGGCAGGCTGCCGAACGGGGTATGTTCGCCATGTGCTGGTCGAACACCCTGGCAAACGTTCCTGTCTGGGGTTCGGCCGATCCCACTATCGGCAACAATCCCATGGTCATCGCGGTTCCGCGCACAGGGGGGCAACACGTCGTTCTCGACATGGCGATGAGCCAGTTCTCCTATGGCTCGCTCGCCTCCTACTCAAAACAGGGCAAACCTCTCCCCGTCCCCGGCGGATTCGACGTGGAAGGCAGGCTGACCCAGGACGCCGCCGCGATTGAGGCCTCACAGCGCGCGCTGCCCATTGGGTACTGGAAAGGGTCCGGACTGGCGCTTGTTCTGGATATGATGGCCTCGATGCTGTCGGGCGGCCTGGCGACGCATCAGTTTCCGCTGGAGCCTACGCTCGAGACAGGTCAGTCACAGATCTTTCTGGCAATCGATCCGTCGAATCTCGCTCCAGCCGCAGAGCTCAACCACATCGCGGACGCCATCCTGCACAATCTGCACAGTGCAAGGCCCATCGATCCCGATCTACCAATCCGATACCCGGGAGAACAGACGCTTCAGCTCCGCGAGGAGAATATGCGTCTTGGCGTGCCGGTTGATCCTGAACTGTGGCAGCGTCTAAGTTCGCAGTGACGAACAGCTTCGCTAGTCCCGAAGAACTCCATTAGCATCTACAGAGAGACAGCCTATGGATCTTGCGGCAAAACGCGCTCTTCTGGATACCACGCTTCGGGACCTTGGAAGCGTGATGATCGCCTACTCCGGCGGCACGGACTCTGCATTTCTCGCATGGGCAGCGCACCATGCTCTGGGTGAAAAGATGCTCGCGGTCATCGCAGATTCCGCCTCACTACCCCGTGCGGAGCTGGCAGCAGCGCTCGCCTTCACGGCGCAGCATGGCATCCCGACGCACATACTTCAGACCGAAGAGCTTGAGAACCCTGACTATCAGCGCAATGACGCGCAGCGCTGCTTTCACTGCAAAGACGAGCTCTTCACCCGCATGGAGACAGAGCGTGCAGCGCGCGGGTTCCGTCATCTTGCTTATGGCATGAACCTCGATGATCGTGGAGAATTCCGCCCCGGCCAGCAGGCCGCATCGCAGCATCACGCCGTCGCTCCTCTGGTGGCAGCGCAGTTGACCAAGGCAGAGATCCGCGAACTCGCTCGCGAAGCTGGACTGGAACTGTGGGACAAGCCTGCCTCTGCATGCCTTTCTTCGCGGATCGAGTACGGGCGTCCGGTTACCCGCGAGAGTCTCACCCAGGTGGAGCGCGCAGAAGAGGCTCTGCATGCGCTTGGCTTTCTGCAGGTTCGTGTACGCCATCACGGTAACCTGGCCCGGATTGAGATCGCACGCGCAGACCTTCCCCGCGCGCTAAGCATGGACGTACTCGATAGCATTACCGATGCCGTGCGCCGTGCAGGCTTTCTCTACGTAACGCTGGACACGCAAGGCTATCGTTCGGGTTCCATGAACGACGTCCTTCCAGCATCGGCGATTACTTCTGCGAAGGTGAAACAATAGCTGCCATGCGTGTTGCTTATCTTGATTGCTTTGCCGGTGTCAGTGGCGATATGTTCCTCGGTGCTCTGATCGGCGCTGGCGTCCCCGTCGATGTGCTTCATGCGGCTGTAGCTGCGCTTGATCTCGGCGCATCTCTGGACATCGGCACCGTCGACCGCAGCGGCATCTCGTCGACCAGGGTCCGCGTGCTTGAGAACGGGAAACTCGCAGAAGATGCGGGTCATTCGCATGATCACGCGGAGCATCGTCACGACGATCACGAGCATGCGCACTCGCATGACCACTCTCACAGCCATTCGCATTCACACGACGACGGTGGCCATAGCCACTCGCACGACCACGAGCATTCCCACACGCACCGTCATGAGCACCACCATCACGAGCATGCCCACGGCCGCTCGCTCTCGGCAATTCGCAAGCTGATTCAGGCCGCAAAGCTGGCCGACCCGGTCAAGCAGACTGCAACCCATGCCTTCGAGTTGCTCGGCGCAAGCGAGGCGAAGATTCACAACGTCGACATCGAAAAAATTCACTTCCACGAGGTCGGTGCCGTCGATGCCATCGTCGATATCGTCGCCGCAAGCGCCGGAATTCATGCGCTCGGCGTGAATAGCTGGTACTGCTCTCCGCTGAATGTCGGCGGCGGCATGGTGGATTGCGCTCACGGGCGCTTCCCTGTCCCGGCCCCAGCGACCGCCGATCTGCTGCGGGATATTCCCACCTATTCCGCACACATCCAGAAAGAACTGGTGACCCCCACCGGTGCCGCACTCATCCGTGCTTTGTCACCGACGTTCGGACCTCAGCCTGCCATGCGTGTCCAGAACATCGGCTATGGTGCAGGTACGCGCAATCCTAAAGACTTCCCGAACGTTCTGCGACTCTCGGTTGGGGAGACGGCAGGAACCACTCATTCTGCCGTAGCCGTACTCGAGACGGCACTCGACGATCTCTCCCCTCAGATTCTGGCGTACGTGACCGAAAAGGCGCTTGCACTCGGAGCGCTCGACGTCATGTCGACGGCCGTGCAGATGAAGAAGGGGCGGATGGGAACGCACCTCACCCTGCTAGCGGATGACGCGAACGTTGCTGCCTTGGAAGATCTGCTGCTCCGCGAGACCAGCACACTTGGCATACGGATTCACCATGAGCGGCGGTCCTGCCTGGATCGTACTCATGTCACAGTAGCAACGCCCTATGGCGAGATCCGCATGAAGGTCGGCTCGCGTTCCGGCGAAGTCTACAACGTGGCCCCTGAGTTCGAAGACTGCCGGCGGGCCGCAGAGGCGAAAGGCGTCCCCGTCAAGCTCGTTCAGCAGAGCGCCATCGCTGCCTATCAGGCACGGGAGATCCGATGAACCGCAATCATCTGCTCGAACTTCTCTCTTCAGTCGAGCGCGGTGAGCTTAGCGTGGAAGGCGCTCTGGACCGCCTCACCCATCTGCCCTTTGAGGACGTCGGCCACGCGCGCATCGATCACCATCGCGCGCTCCGCTCTGGTTTGCCAGAGGTGATCTACGCCGCCGGAAAAGTCCCGGAGCAGACGGCAGAGATCTTTAGCCACATGGTGGCAGCGGGATCGGATGTTCTCGCAACGCGCGCGGATGAGCGAACAGCAGAGCTCGTCCTCAAAGCTGTTCCCCAGGCAGTTCATCATCCGCTTGCTCGCTGCGTCAGCCTGCGCCAGAGCACAACCGAACCGCTAGGAAAGATCGCTGTCCTCTGCGCCGGAACAAGCGATCTTCCTGCTGCGGAGGAAGCCGCCGTCACCGCTGAGTTGTTTGGCACAGCAGTCACTCGCTTGTACGACATCGGTGTAGCGGGGCTGCATCGGCTGCTTGCGGTTCGTGACCAGCTGCGGGATGCAAGCGTGGTCATCGTGTGCGCGGGCATGGAAGGTGCACTTCCCTCGGTCGTAGGGGGCTTGGTCGGCGCTCCGGTCATTGCCGTCCCCACTTCGGTCGGATACGGCGCCAGCTTTCAGGGCGTGACGGCTCTGCTGGGAATGCTGAACTCCTGCTCGCCCAACGTGACCGTGGTCAATATCGATAACGGCTTCGGCGCAGCGTACACTGCTACCTTGATCGCTCGCGCTGCCGCGCAAACGCCGTAAGCTGTACGCGAGAAACTACTCCTACCGAATGGGAGGCATCCAACCCCGTATGCTCCGTCGCGAATTCATCAAAACTGCCAGCGCCACCGGAATCGCAGCTTCGGTTCCACTTGCCCAGGGTCAGTCACCATCATCGCCCTCCAAGAAGCCGACCAGCCGGCCTGAGGCACCCGGAATGATCTACCGCGAACTGGGCACAACCGGTGAGCGGGTCTCGGCCATTGGTCTCGGAGGAGCACACATCGGCGGAGGCGACGATGCAGAAGCGAAGATTCGCCTCGTGCGCTCCGCTGTCGATCACGGTATCACCTTCCTCGACAACTGCTGGGACTACA
>DASTSJ010000345.1:0-6517 GCA_035760765.1 Edaphobacter sp.
TGCAGCAGTACCTGGTCAACGAGATCCAGGAAGTCTACCGTCTGCAGGGTGTGGCTATCTCGGACAAGCACATCGAGACGATCGTCCGGCAGATGCTCCGCTGGGTGAAGATCGAGGATGTGGGTGACACCAGCTTCCTGATTGACCAGCAGACGGATCGCTTCCGCTTTGCCGAGGAGAATCAGCGCGTTCTGATGAACGGCGGCAAGCCGGCGATTGGCCGCAGCCTGCTGCTCGGAATCACGAAGGCGTCGCTCTCGACCGACAGCTTTATCTCGGCTGCGAGCTTCCAGGAGACGACCCGCGTTCTCACCGAGGCTTCCATCAACGGCGCAGTGGATACGCTGCGCGGCCTGAAGGAGAACGTTATCGTCGGTCGCCTGATCCCGGCAGGAACCGGAATGGAGTACTACCGCAATGTTCAGCTCTCACCGGAGTTGGAGGAAGCGGCAGCCCAGGTCCAGGCCGAGGTACAGGAGGCGCACGACGCCGAAGAGCGCGAGCTCGAGGCGATGCGTATGGAAGGCGAGCAGGAAGAGATGGCCGCCGAGTAACACGGGTCAGAAGCGAATTCGCTTCATCCAGAGAGACGGCAGAGCTTCGGCTCTGCCGTTCTTTGTTGCTGATGTCGTTCCGTGCTGCTCAAGATTGCGTTTCTACTGTCGGATCGCCGCCTTCCTATGGCCTACTTGAATTCAGTTGCTAGCTTTGAAAGGGAGAAACTTGATGGAGATCAAACGCAACGGCTCCCAGCCCTCGTCCAAAGGACCGGCGGAGTACTTCACAGGTACGGTACGCATTGATCCGCTCTTTGGAGCGCCCGAGCCGGCGCGCATGGTCTGCGCCAGTGTGACATTCGAGCCCGGCGCGCGGACTGCGTGGCACACGCACCCCTTGGGCCAGACGCTGATTGTGACTGCCGGATGTGGGCTCGCGCAGCGCGAGGGTGGGCCGATCGAAGAGATTCGTCCCGGCGATGTGATCTGGTTCAAACCGGGAGAGGAGCATTGGCATGGAGCTGCTCCTTCGACCGCGATGACTCATATCGCAATCCAGGAGAAGCTGGAAGGCAAGACGGTGGACTGGATGGAACAGGTCAGCGATGAGCAGTACCAGCCAAGGAGAGAGATGGAGCAGGAGTCAAAATAATTGCTCCCGCTTGGCGGTTTGAAGGGAGCGGACGTGGAAGGCAGTTCTCTCCACCTTTTGCGAGATAGCTTGTATGCTTGCGAGCATGAAGAATGTTCTTGTCATCGACATCGGCGGGACCCATGTCAAGGTAGCCTCCACCACGCAGCGTGTGCCTCTCAAGATTCCTTCTGGTGATTCCATGACTGCTGCCGATATGGCGGAACAGGTTCTTCTAGGGACGCGGGGATGGAAGTACGATCACATCTCAATCGGGTATCCCGGTCCGGTTGCGCACGATCATCCGCTGGCAGAACCGCATAACCTCGCGAAGGGATGGATCGATTTTCCTTACGAGAAGGTCTTCAACAAGCCCATACGCTTTGTAAACGATGCGGCGATGCAGGCTCTGGGGGGGTATAAAGGCGGTCGTATGCTCTTCCTTGGCCTTGGCACCGGGCTGGGTTCTGCGATGGTCTTTGATGGCGTGGTTGTACCGCTTGAAATTGCACATCTGCCGTATTGGAAGCAGAGGACCTACGAGGAATATCTGGGGAAGGCCGGCCTGGACCTTAGGGGGAAGAAAAAGTGGCGGCGATCGGTGCTGGACGTCGTGGACAGGCTGAAGAACGCGTTTATCTGTGAGTACGTTCTGCTGGGAGGAGGGAATGCGAAGCTGATGAAAGACCTTCCCCCCCACGTGATTGTGGGCGCAAACAGCAATGCGATTGAAGGAGGCATTCGTCTCTGGCAGGAGACCGAAGAGCTCAAGGCGCCAGGCGAGCCACTCCAACCGCCGCCAAGACGAAAGCGGCGGTCAGTACGCCGTCGTTGAGATCGCAGTGACGTTGCGATGCATGCAAATTTCCAGACAGGAAGTTTCTGAAGCGAACAGGCGGCTGCCGGAATCTGTTTTTTAGCGAAACCAATAGGGCGCTGAGGGAGGTCATTACAATCGGAGTTTCAACCACACTTGAGGGCGCCATGAGTTTGCCAGAAGGCGAACTGATTGCTGCTGCGCCAGAGAGCCCTACGCCCCAGGAGCAGATCGTCGCTGAGTTGAAGGCGCTTTCCGTGCTGGACGGCCTGAGCGATAGGGAATACGAGTGGTTGGCCCAGCACGCAACAGAGCGTGTGGGACCCGATGGCGCATTGGTCTTCCGGGAAGATGAGCCATCGCATCACATGAACATCATTTTGCGTGGCGATGTGATGGCACTGCGGCGCAAATCGAGCGCGTTTGCGCGCTTCGTAGGCAGGACCTCCCGGCTGACCGGCAAACTTCCGTTTTCAAGGATGAAGACGTGGGGCGCAGACGGGCGAAGCGTTGGGCCGGTCTGGGTTCTCGACATTCACGAAGATCTGTTTCCTGAGATGCTGCGCGTCATTCCGTCGATGGCGCAGCGCTGCGTATCACTCCTGCTCGATCGCGTGAGGGACTTCACGCGCATGGACGAGGAGGCAGAGAAACTGCTGGCGCTGGGTAAACTGGCGGCGAATCTCTCGCACGAGCTGAATAATCCAGCTTCAGCGGCACAACGTTCTGCGGTCAGTCTTTCGACCGAACTCGGAGAATCTGACGAAGCGAAATATCGTCTGGGCAGGTTGTTTTCTTCGGACGAAGAGCTTGATCGATACAACACGTGGGTGAAGCGTGCGCGCGATTACATCAGGGCGTCTTCAGGTTTTTCCCCGCTGCCAAGGAGTCCCCTTGAGGCGACCGATTATGAAGATCAGGTCGCAACGTGGCTGGAGCAACACCAGGTGTCTTCAGCCTGGACGATTGCGCCTTCGTTAGCCGAGGCTCGCCTGCCAATCTCAATGCTCGATGCGCTGGCTGAAGCGATCGGTGCCAACGTACTTTCGCCTGCGCTGGCTACGTTCGCCGGTGCACTTCGTGTGGAGCGGATGGCCGAGACCGTGGTGGATTCGAGCGGCCGCATCTTTGAGCTCATCAGCGCAATCCGCGGTTACTCGTTCATGGATCAGGCCGCAATCCAGGACGTCGATCTACCTGCTTCCATCGAGAATACGCTGGCGATGTTTCGCTCTCGAATGGCAAACGTAAAGATCGCACTGGAGTTTGATGAGGGGTTGCCGCTGGTGAGCGCCTACGGGAGCGAATTGAACCAGGTCTGGTCCGCACTGATCGAGAACGCTCTGGACGCGATGCACGACCATGGCAGTTTGAACATCTCCATTCGCGCGACGGGACAGATGGTGATCGTCGAGTTCCTTGACAGCGGTCCAGGCATTCCGGCAGGCATCAAGTCACGTATCTTTGAACCCTTCTTTACAACGAAGCCGATTGGAACTGCCATGGGACTGGGCCTGGACCGGGTGCAGCGGATTGTCTCCAAGCACGGTGGGTCTGTTGCGGTGGAGTCCAAGCCGGGCGCAACCTGCGTGCAGGTGCGTATTCCAGTCAACCGGCTGCGAGCTTACTAGAACGTTCTCAGGGGACGAGATCGCTGCTGCGCAAATCTTCTGCAAAAATTCCGTATGGGCACCTCTGTCTCCAGGCCGATAGGGTATGCTGGTCGGCACGTCGAGAATTTGATCCGGGTCGCCCCCGGAAAACTCAAGCACCTGGAGGAGCTTCCATGTTCAGCCTGCTTTGGACTGCAATCATCGGGCTTGTTGTTGGTGCACTCGCAAAACTGATTATGCCTGGAAAGGACCCTGGTGGAATCCTGGTAACCATGATTATCGGGATTGCAGGTTCATTCCTCGGGACGTTCCTTGGCCGGATGGTAGGTCACTACCAGGAAGGGCAGTCGGCAGGATTCATCATGTCGCTCATCGGAGCCATCATTCTTCTGGCGATCTACCATTTCTTCCGACGGCGCCAGGCAGTGTAGGCGGCGACTATAGATCCTGCATGACGTTGACTCCGCTGTAGCCTTGCATGGAGCTTACGAATTCCCGTGCGCTGACGGGATAACCAAGGTAGTTGCCCTGTGCTTCATCGCAGCGTCTTCGCATCAGGAACCGGAGCTGTTCTTCGCTTTCAACACCTTCGGCGACAACCCGAATGGCGAGACCGTGCGACATGGCGATGATGGTTCGCACCACGGCGGCAGCGTTCGGATCGGTGCCTGCCTGCTTAATAAAGCTGCGATCGATCTTGAGACGATCTACCTGGTACTGCAGCAGATAGGAGAAGCTGCAGAACCCTGTGCCGAAGTCATCGATGGAGATGCGCGTGCCGAGCTCGCGAATCTGCTGCAGCTTATCCAGATTTGGCCCGGAGTTGACCATCAGAATATTTTCTGTGATCTCAATCTCAAGGTGCCGAGGGGCGAGGCCGCTCACCGCAAGGGCATGTTCGATCACCTGCACGAGATTGCGCTGCTGGAACTGCCGTGGCGAAAGATTGACCGAGATTGTAAGGTCAGAACCCATCTCATCCTGCAGTGCCTTGCCCTCCCGGCAGGCTGTCATGAATACCCACTCTCCGATGGGAACAATGAGTCCGGTCTCTTCAGCAAGAGGGATGAACTGTGACGGAGGAACCTTCCCCAGACGAGGATGGTTCCAGCGGAGAAGAGCCTCGACACCGGTGATGAGACCGGTTGTCAGAGAGACTTGCGGCTGATAGTGCAGCGCGAGTTCGCCGTTGGCCAGCGCGTGCCGTAAGGCATGCTCCATCGAGAGTCGATCTGCGGTCTCCTTCAGCATATCTTCGCTGAAGATCTGGTATTGATTGCGCCCATTCTCCTTGGCGGCATACATGGCAGAGTCGGCTCTCCGCAGAAGATGTTTTGCATCCTTGGCGAAGTCCGGAAAGATGCAGACACCAATGCTGATGGTGACACTGACTAACTGCTCATCGACACGCATCTCGGGGGACATGCGTGCCAGCAGATTCAGGGCACAGTGCTCGACATCGGTAAGGCTGGTGATGTCAGGCATCACGACGACAAACTCATCTCCACCGACCCGAGCGACAATGTCGGTGCTACGCACGCAGCGGCGAAGCCGCGAAGCCGTTTCAATGAGTATCTGATCACCTGAAGCATGGCCCAGCGAATCGTTAATGCGTTTGAACTGATCGAGATCAATCACGAAGACGGCGACTTTGGTTCCGTATCGTCGAGCGCGTTCGACGGACTCGACCGTCTTATCCTGCAGGAGCGCACGGCCCACCAGGCCGGTGAGCTGATCGTGAGTCGCCAGATGAGTGACGTACTGGAGCATCTGGCGACGCTCCGTAATGTCGAAGGCGATGCCGACAAAACCGTTAATCTCGCCGGTATCGGAGGTCACGGCACGCATGGCCAGGTTGATGGGAGTACGACGACCATCTCTTCGGATGAGTGTCCACTCTTTCTCCTGCATTTCACCGTCGCGGGCGCCTGCGGTGAGGACTTCAAATCCGCCGTTCACAGCGATTTCATCGCCGGCGATGGCTTCGGCACTTGCCGCGATCAGCTCCCGGTCATCGTGCAACAGTGTTAGCGGTGCTCTGCCCACAAGTTCATCGCGAGTGTACCCACTCAGCTTTTCCGCTGCGAAGTTCATCGCGGTGATGATGCCGTCCGGAGTGGTCGCAATGATGCTGAAGGGCGCATGCTGAAAGATGGAGTCGTTGAACTCCTCTAATTGCTCATATTGAGTCTGGGCAGCCCTGATGCTGCTGATGTCGATGGATGTGATCGCCAGCCCATCGCCAAGCTTCACTGCCTGGTAACGGACCCATGTGGCCGGCCAGGATGTGTTGGCGGGCACCGGATACTCTTCCTTCATCGGTACGCCGGTCTCGACGACCTGCTTGTAATGTTCCAGTCTTCCCGAACTTTCGATGTCGTGAATTGCCTGCCGAAGGGTGTTGCCGACGATGTCCTGTTGTTTTTTGCCGACAAGCTGTTGCGCCGTCTCGTTTACGTAAAGGATGCGGAAGTCTTGAATCTCGCCGCGCGAATCGCGGATGGCTTCCAGGATGGAAAATCCGTCCAGGCTCGCTTGGGCGGCGGCGACAAAGCGGGAGTACTCCTGTTCGCGTTCCTTATATCGCTTTGCCGACCTGCGGTCTCTCCACGCGAACCAGGCTGCTGCTGCAAAGCCACTCGCAATCAGGGAAGCCGTGGCAATGCTTTGGAGAGGCGATCTCCCTGAGACGTGTGCCGGCACAACCAGAGCAGCACAGGCGTGCAGCGGGGTAGCGTGGGCACACCAGGATCGCAGTCGAGTCTGCGGATGGACTAACCAGGGACTCAAGGAAATTGCTCCCGAACTTTGCTGCAGGGTCAACGGTTTACATTCGCCTAAGGTGAGTCACTTTGTGATTACGCCAATGATGCAAAGTAGCACCCGGACATCAGCTTTTCAAATGCGTTTCCATATATTCATTTGTTTTCGCTTTTCCGAGCAGTGGTGCAGCGCATCA
>DASTSJ010000346.1:0-3357 GCA_035760765.1 Edaphobacter sp.
ACGCCTGAAAGCAGGATGGCGTACGGCTGCCAGATAGAAGATATACGTTACGTACGCAACCGCCAGTGAGACATACTCGCTGGCAAAAAGGACCGAAGCGACGAACGAGATCGCGAACGTAAAGCAGCCACCCGCAAACCACAGCGGGACGAAACGCACCGCGTAGTCGAAAGGCAGTTGCTGACCGACGAGATGTGACGACGCCGGAAGAAGAAGGGTGGGAATCGTCGCCAGCGCGAGCACCTGCACCAGCCCAAGCACAGCTCGCGAGGCGACAAGGCGAAAGCGACTGACAGGGAGAGCTAACGTGAAGCCGAGAGTATTCTGCCTGCGGTCGCGCTGCAGCCCACCCATGCCCAGCAGCAGGCAGCTTAGCTGCATCATGCCGCGCACCACCCCGCCAAAGACGGTCCAGTGGATGTACTGAACATAGCTGCGAATTCCGGCATGCTCATGCGCGATGCCCGGATAGAACTGCCTGTGCAGCAGCGCGTACATCAGGCAGAGCGCAGCGATCACACCAGCACTGATGAAAAATCGCATCGAGCTCTCTCGCCATGCCTTGTACAAGAGCATCGGTCGCCTCCTAGAAATCGAGCGGCTGCATGCGCCGCGCCGCCGCAATTGCGAAAGCCGCACTCATCGCCAGCATTGTGCAAAGTGCCACCCACGGCAGCGGACCCACCAGCAGGTGGCTGCCCTCGTTGAAGAACGGCATGTCTTCGCCATTCATCAGAGAGAAGAGATCGAACATCTGCAGCCGTGCGAGCCACGGCAGGTTCAGAGTTGCTCCGTAGAGCATGAGCGAAGGAATCGCGATCAACACCGAGACGTATTCGCTCTCGATGCGATGCGCCAGCAGAAATGTCAGCCCGTAGAAGACAGCTCCGCACCCTGCCCACAGGAAGAAGAAGCCTGCGCTTTGCTCCACAGGATAGATCTCGCCAAAGTACTGCGAGACGAGCGGCACAACCAGCACCGGCACGGCGGCGATCGCGAGCACACCCAGGTAGCCGATCACGGCGCGGGTCAGAACGATCGTGCGACGGCTTGCGGGGAGGCTAAGGGTGAATCCGGAGGTCCCCTGCGCCTTCTCCTGCAGCAGGCCGCCTGAACCAAGGATGATGGCGAGCAGCGCAAACAGGTCGCGGCCGATGCTGTTGTACACCGACTTCCAGATGTAGGCGACGTAGCTCAGCTGCGGATCGGCATTCCAGCGCATAGCCTTCTCGTTCCACACGATCAGCACGCACGCCGCAGCCATACCCGCCATTCCTACGAGCGTTACATTACGGATCTCGCGGAGTGACTTATACCAGAGCATCTTCGCGCTCCCTGTGCCGCTGCTGGTCCTGGCGATTGCGCTCCTGCACGGTCTCGAGGAAGATCTCGCGCAGCGTCAGCGGCAGCACGGTGACCTCTACGGCCCCGCGCTCGCGCCCCATCTGCGCGATAGCCTCCGCATTGCTGCTGGCAACGATGGTGACCTGACGGCCCTCGCAACGCATCTTCTCCACGCCACGAAGCGATTCCATCGGCGGTATCGCGGTCGAGAAGCCGAAGGAGATGCGACGGTAGTTCTCACGAATCTGTTCGAGCGACATGTCCAGCACGGCGCTGCCGCGGTCGATCATCAGGATGTCGTCGGCGATGCGTTCCACCTCCGACAACTGGTGCGAGGAGAAGAACACGGTCGTGCCAATCGCAGGCGCGGTCACCAGCGTCTGCAGCAGCTCTTCGATCGAGACCGGATCGAGCCCCTCGGTCGGCTCGTCGAGGATCAGAAGCGCGGGCCTTCGCGCGAGCGCCAGCAATAATGCGAGCTTCGTCCGCATCCCCTTGGAAAGCGCCTTCACCTTACGGCCAGGGGGAAGCCGGTACTCCGCAAGCAGTCGGCGCTCTACGTCGGGCTGCCAGTCGCCGTAGAACGATCGTGTGAAGCGGATCAGCTCGGCGACGGTCATGTAGCCGTACAGGCCTTTATCCTCACAAACATAGGCGATGCGGCGGCGAATCTCTATGCTCTCGCGAGGATCATGGATGCGGTAGCCCAGCACCGTCCCGCTGCCAGACGTCGGGTGCACCATTCCCAGCAGCATCTTGATGGTGGAACTCTTACCAGCACCATTGCGGCCGAGGAACCCTGTGATGCGTTCCGCACGAACGCTGAGGTTGAGATGGTTGACTGCGCAGAAGCTGCCGTAGTTCTTGGTTAGCTCGCTGGTCTGAATAACACGCTCAGGAATCATGACCGCCTCTCCGTCTTATGGATGAGCTGCGCCTCGAAGAGCCGCCGAATTTCATCGGCAGCAAAACCATCGTCGATCAGGTCTTCGACCACATCACGGACCTGCTCCTGCGCCTTCAGCAGCTTGCTCGAGCGCGCCTTCGCGCTTCGCGGAGCCGAGATGTACGCGCCTGACCCGTGACGAAGCTCGAGCAGACCCTCGTGCTGCAGCTCCATGTAGGCCTTCGCAACGGTGTTGTGGCTGATGACGAGCTCCTCGGCCAGCGAGCGAATGCTTGGCATAAGATCTCCGTCCTGCAGCACACCGGTTTCAACCGCATGACGGACCTGCTCCATCAGCTGCAGATAGATGGGTTGGCCGGAGGCGGGGTTCACTCGGAAGATCATGCGAGCAACTGTACCACAGTATTAGTACAGTTGTTCAATTAAAAACGGCGGAGTGGGGCCGCTCTGCGATCCTCGCCTGCCGGGCAAACTGGCTCACACATCCCGTCCTCAGGACTTCGGCATCTCTTCTCCAAGCGGCGTGCGAGCACGCCAGGAGATCGCTATGCCCGTACCTGAGGTAGGTCAGATCGTGCATCTGGAAGATGTGGAAGGCCAGCTTGTTGTAGAGGCTGTTGATGAAGCTGCGCAGACCGCCGATCTCGTCTCGAAGAACGGCGAAACACGCATCTTCAAGGCAGTTCCGATCGCTGACCTTCTGCCGGGAGAAGATCTCTCCGCAGGTTGACCGGGCTCAGGAAGGGCTGGCCGAGGAGCTGACTGGATGAGTGCGCAGCACCTCCGCAAGATCGAGGATGCGCTCGGCCATCTTCGCCTTAGAGCTGAGACGCAGCTCCGTCGTAGTCTCCGGAGTGAGGAACCATCCGGCGTTCTGGTTGGAGTCGAAGCCGGTCTCGCTCCCCGAAACATCGTTGACCACCAGTGCATCGACGCCTTTGCGCACGAGCTTGGCGCGACCGTTGGCGAGCACGTCCTCGGTCTCTGCGGCGAAGCCAACGACCAGGGTCTGCGGCTTGCGTTGCCTGACGATCTCCTGGAGGATATCGGCGGTAGGCTCGAGCTGAAGGACTCTCGGGCCTGTTCTTTTGAGTTTCTGCGGAGCG
>DASTSJ010000347.1:0-3981 GCA_035760765.1 Edaphobacter sp.
TGAGGAAGCCAGTGAGCAGATGACCGGGACCGGAGTGGACGCAGGGGGTGCGCTAAGCCTTGCGATGGGCGGTGCTGTTGAAGCTCCCTGGGCCGGCAGATTATATGGAACTCCTATGGATGGAGGAGTTACAGCACGCTGGAATGACCAGACGATCCATATCCCGGTGGCAAACGAGCAGTCCGGAAGAGCATGGGCTGAGGGTGGCCTGCTTCTTGGCACTGCAGGCGCAGATGTTCGAGCGAACGTGATGCCCGATGGAGGCGAGGGTGAGGCATCGTACAGCGTCGGCGAGGACACAGAGACCTGGCCATCCAGAACAAAGGTGAAGACCACGGTGCAACTCAGCGGACGCGCATTGACGATGAAGATTGTTGCCACGAACACCGGGGAAAAGCCTGAGCCTGTGGGATTGGGATGGAGACCGCGCTTTGCGATTCTGAGCAGCGATCGCAAAACGGTTAGGCTGCGTCTGCCCAGCGTAACCAAGGAAGTGACTGCGGATGGCCGAGCTGAGAGACCCACCGGAAAACTGATGTCCGTAGAAGGAACATCCCAGGACTTCAGCGCGATGGAAGGCCGGGAGTTGGGACAGAACAGCCTCGAAGGCACCTTTGTAAACCTGCGCCAGGCGGCTCTCGATTCAGGCCCCGTGGCGGAGCTGTGGGATGCTGAGAATCGGTTCGGACTCAGGATTACGATGCTGAGCGCAACCATCAAGGCAGTTCACGTTTCGGCTCCTGCGGATGGACGCTTCATCGTGCTGGAACCACGCTTCAACTATGACGATCCCTTCGGAGAGGAGTGGTCGAGAGACGACAAGGCAGGCATGGTCACGCTGCTTCCCGGCAGCTCCGTTCAGTGGAGCATCCGTCTTGAGATCTATGGTCCGGCGAGGGCGCCGGGGTCACAACATTCCTCCCCTGCAGCTGCTGTGAATTCTCCGGTTTGACCCTCTGCAACGATGCCTCGTACAGTAATACAGAGACGCGTATAGCGTGGTCCCGCATAATAACGAGCGACTACGGCGGAATTGAACGCGACCCACATTGGAAGGCATGGACTTGACCCCGACAGAGACGACAGAGACGACCAACGCTGCTGAGCAGCAGCAGCCAGAGACGGCACACGACCACGAACACGAACACACGCACGAGCATCAGCACGGTCCTACGTTGAATCCGGAGCTGACCAAGGAGATTGCGGTCGAGGTTCCTGCCGACGAGGTCTCGAAGACCTTCAAGACGGTGACGAAGCGCTACCAGAAGCTGGCGAGAATTCCCGGTTTCCGCGCCGGCAAGGTTCCTGAGTCTCTCGTTCGCTCGAAGTTTGCGAAGGAGCTTCGCCAGGAGGTTTTGGAGAGCCTGGTATCGGAGAGATTCCGCAAGGCGATCGACGAGCAGAATCTTCGTCCGATCTCCGAGCCCCAGCTTCTGGACCTGCAGCTCCACGACGGTGAACCGCTGAAGTTCAAGGCGGCCTTTGAAGTTGCTCCGGTAATCAGCATCGAGGGCTATGACTCCGTCAAGATTGAGCGGCCTGATGTCGCGCTCACCGATGATGAGTACCAGGCCGAGCTGAGCCGCGCGCTGGAGAGCCATGCGACTGTCGAGGGCGTCGATGAGGATCGCGCGCTGGTTGATGGCGATTGGGCAGAGATCCAGTTCAAGGGCGAGATCAAGGATCTGGCGCAGACGGTAACTGAGGATGGTGTCGAGAACTCGACCAAGAGCGAGCCGATTACGGGCGAAGATGTTCTTGTTGAGGTCGGCGGCAAGAACACTCTCCCTGCCTTCACGGATGCACTGCGTGGAGCGAAGCCCGGACAGGAGATGACGTTCGAAGTCACCTATCCGGCAGAGTTCGGCGAGCCGCGGCTGGCTGGCCAGACCGTCAGCTATGACGTGACGGTGAAATCGATCAAGAAGAAGAGCTACCCCGAGCGGGACGCAGAGTTCGCCAAGCAGCTTGGCAATTACGAGAGCTGGGAAGACTTTGAGAACAAGCTGCGGGAGATGGCTGGCGATCGCAAGAAGCATGCACTGGAGAGCCAGGCGCGCGACCGCATGCTGGACGCGCTCGTCAACAAGTTCCAGTTCCCTGTTCCAGAGTCCTTTGTACAGCAGCAGATTGACGCCAGGCTGGATCGTGGCCTGCGCGCACTGGCGCAGCAAGGCATGGCTCCAGAGGAGATGCGCCGGCTGAACTTCGGTCAGCTTCGCGCGGCCCAGCGTGACCAGGCTTTGAACGAAGTGAAGGCGTCGATGATTCTCGATAAGATTGGCGAAGCTGAGCAGATCGCCGTCAGCGATGAGGATCTTGACCGCGAGCTTCTGATGCTTTCGCTGCAATCGCGCGAGCCGCTCGAGGAACTTCGTCAGCGTCTTGAGAAAGACGGAAGCCTGGAGAGAATTCGCGAGCAGATGCGACGCGAAAAGACTGCAAGTGTGCTCTACGAGAAGCTTGCTTCGTAAGAGTAATCCCTCAGCTCACAACCGGATTTACAGCGAAAAGGAAAGAGAGCGTTATGGGACTGGTACCGATGGTGATCGAGCAGACGAGTCGAGGCGAGCGCGCCTATGACATCTACAGCCGTCTGCTTCGCGACAACATCATTTTTCTGGGAACACCGATCGACGACAACATTGCGAACGTCATCATTGCGCAGATGCTGTTTTTGAGCGGCGAAGACCCAGAGAAGGACATTCAGCTCTACATCAATTCTCCCGGCGGATCGATTACGGCAGGTCTGGCGATCTACGACACGATGCAGTACATCAAGAACGATGTCGTCACCTTCTGCATCGGTCAGGCTGCTTCGATGGGTGCATTTCTGTTGATGGCCGGAACCAAGGGCAAGCGCTTTGCATTGCCGAACTCCCGCATCCTGATCCACCAGCCCTCCATGGGTGGGCTGAGCGGACAGGCAACGGATATCGACATTCACGCGCGCGAAATTCTGCGCATTCGCGAGATCACGAATAAGTTGATGAGCGCGAGCACGGGCCAGTCGCTGCAACGCATTGAGCGCGATGTGGAACGCGACTTTATCATGACCGCACCGCAGGCGAAGGAGTACGGGATCATCGATGACATCATCGACCGGCCCCGCACCTAAACGTTCGGAGGAGAGTTTTTAGTACGAGGCCTGTTTTCAGGCCTCGTTTTTTATACCCCAAAAGGGTAGGTACTGGGGTGCCGGTCTGCCCCTCGAAACAGGTGTAAGATTGTTAACATAAGGTTGGCAGTACCGCGTTACCAGGAGTCATCGCATCTATGAAAACACCCCGGGGTTCAGAGGAATCGCTTCGCTGCTCGTTTTGCCACAAATCGCAGGATGCCGTGGCCAAGCTGATATCATCCCCCTCCGATTACCCTCGGGCTTATATCTGCGATGAGTGCGTTGCGGTGTGCAACTCCATTCTGGAGGACGATCGGACTGAGGCGGCGCCCGGCGCTGCTCCTGCCCATCTCCCCAAGCCTCAGGAAGTCAAGGCGTTTCTGGATGAGTATGTAATCGGCCAGGACACGACGAAGAAGAAGCTGGCAGTCGCTGTCTATAACCACTACAAACGCATCCAGATGAACAAGACGCGCGGCAATGATGTGGAGCTGGCGAAGTCGAACATTCTGCTGGTGGGTCCGACCGGTTCCGGAAAGACTTTGCTGGCTCATACGCTTGCCAAGATGCTGGACGTCCCCTTCGCAATCGTCGATGCGACCACGCTGACCGAGGCGGGCTACGTCGGTGAAGATGTCGAGAACATTATCCTGAAGCTGCTGCAGGCTGCCGATGGCGATGTTGCTCGCGCACAGTGCGGCATCATCTACATCGATGAGATCGACAAGATCGGCCGCAAGGACGAGAACCCTTCTATCACGCGTGATGTTTCGGGTGAAGGTGTACAGCAGGCTCTGCTCAAAATTCTGGAAGGCACCGTCGCCAACGTTCCTCCGCAGGGTGGTCGTAAGCATCCGCAC
>DASTSJ010000348.1:0-11397 GCA_035760765.1 Edaphobacter sp.
AGCTGGCGGGCCATGTCATCGAGCGACGCGCTCATGATGATATCCGCGACGCGAGTCTTCGGCACATAGCGCACGTGGGAGAAGCACCCGGTAAGCGATGGAAGGATGCCGATGACGCCCAGCGCCATAATTTTTCGAATCTTCACGGGCACGAAGGTTTTAGTATACCGTCCGGATTCTGCACAAAGCGCAAGTTGAGTAGCTACAGGAGATATAGATGTAACTCAGTGCCTCGGGGTTCCTGAAATTCTGGGGCCACGAACCCTGAACGAAACGCGGGTATCGGGGCAGCTAACGCTGCGAGTCCTTACGGTACTGCTGGACGTTCTGATTGTGCTCCTTGAGAGTAGCTGCAAATCGGCTGTGCCCCGCCGCGTCCGAGACGAAGTAGAGATAGTCGGTCTTCGCCGGAGACAGCACAGCCCGAAACGACGCCATCCCCGGATTGCAGATGGGACCGGGAGGAAGCCCGGGATGCCGGTAGGTGTTGTACGGCGAAGGCGACCGCAGATCGGAGGCATAAATCGTCCCGCGCCAGCGGTTGTCGAGCAGAGCAGCGTAGATCACCGTCGGATCGGTCGCGAGCGGGATGTTCTTCTCCAGGCGGTTCATAAAGACCCCTGCCACCAGCGGACGCTCTTCCGGCTGCGAGACCTCCTTTTCCACCAGCGACGCCAGGACGACGGTTCGCGCAACGTCGTGCGTGAGGCCGAGTTGCTGGCTGGCCTGACGGAAGCGCCGTACCATCGCCGCCAGCATGTGCACAGCAGGGGTGTGGCGGGCAAAGTGATAGGTGTCGGGGAAGAGATAGCCCTCCAGCGATGCAGGAGGACGGGCGTCCCCCGCGGTCCACTCCGCAATCAGCTCCGTATGTTGCTTCTCCTCGGCCAGAAACTCGTCGCGCTGTCCCAGACCCGCTGTCTCGACCGCCTGCGCGATGTCGAAGATGTTGTACCCCTCGGGAATGGTCAGGGTATGGAAGTAAACATCTCCCTTGGCGATGCGGTTGTAGACCTCTGTCAGCGTGGCCGGATGATCGAAGCGGTACTCACCGGCCTTCAGGGTCCCTTTGCGGCTGAACTTCAGAAATTCGAAGGCATAGCGGCTGCGGATAATCCCCTGCTGCTCCAGTTGCGCGGCAATGGCCTGGGTACCGGTATGCGGCGTAATCTCTACAAAGGTCTCGGTCGATGGTCCATAAGGCGTGTAGATGTAGAAGGTTGCGAGAACCCCACCGGCGAAGGCCACCAAGATAATAAGGAGCAGCAGAAAACCAATGAACTTCAAGATAGGGGAGACCTCCGGTCGTTCCTATTTTAGGCTGCGGGCGGCTTACCGCTCCGAGGAGTCAGCTCTCCACCGTCGATGCGATCCGCGGGAGCCTGGGATTTCTATTTCTTGGTGCGCCATGCTTTGCGAACTTTGGCTGGGAGTTCCCACCTATAACCAGCCGCAACGCGTTCTCTGCCAGGCCGAACCATTTGCAGCAGGTCGTATAATCATATCTTCAACCCATGCACGAGTCTTCGTGCACGGAGGGAATTCCGTGGCTTCCGACGTCGCGGGCAATTTAAGCCGAAAACAGGAAGGCACCATGCCAGCAGAGATTATGAAGCGGCTTCAGGAGGAGATACGGCAGCTTGAGTACGAGCTGACGACCGAGCTTCCGGCTGAGATCAAGAAGGCCGTCGCCCTGGGCGATCTGAGCGAAAACGCCGAGTACCACATGGCCAAGCAGCGGCAGGAGTTCGTCAATGCCCGCCTCGGCCAGCTGAAGAAGCGCATGGGTGAGCTTGCACTGGTAAACCTCGCCAACATCCCCCACGATAAGGTAGGCTTTGGCGCGACGGTTACGGTGTTCGACTCTTCCAAGGACGAAGAGATCGTGTATAAGCTGGTCACCAGCGAGGAATCGGACGTCGCGAAGGGACTGATCTCAACCACCTCGCCCATCGGACGCGCAATCCTCGGCAAGCAGGTCGGTGACACGGCCACCGTGGTCACTCCCAATGGGAAACGGGAGCTTGAGATCCTGAAGCTGACTACCATTCACGACGCGGCTGCGGCAGAGTAGACGACGCAGCGTGAGCACGCTGCACAAGAAGAAGTAGCAAGAGGACAAGGTTGACCTGGACGGGCGCATTTGGAAAGGGAAGCGGCTGGCTGCTGCAGAAGATCGTGAACGGTCTCGCGCTCTCCCGTATCTCTCCGAACACCCTTACCTTCATCGGTCTGATCATTAATATCGTTGCCGCTCTCTTCTTCGGTTTCGCCCGGGGATCGCACGCCAACCGCATGTTCCTCTATGCCGGTCTGACCATCATCGGGGCAGGCATCTTCGACATGGTCGATGGGCGAGTGGCCCGGCAGACCAACCAGGTCTCCGTCTTCGGTGCCTTCTTCGATTCGGTCATCGACCGATACTCCGACGTTGCCATCTTCTTCGGCCTGCTGGTCTACTACGCTCGCGGCAACCGTCTTTTCTATGTAGGACTTGTAGCCTTCGTGATGACCGCCTGCCTGATGGTCAGCTACACACGCGCCCGTGCCGAGGCGCTCATAGGGACCTGCAAGGTCGGCTTTATGGAGCGTCCGGAGCGCATCGTCTGCGTGATTCTGGGTGCCCTGTGCAATCGCTGGGGCGTAATGGCGGCGGCTCTTTGGGTGCTCGCTGTCTTCTCCACCATCACGGTCATCCACCGCATCCGCTTTACCTATCTGGAGACCGAGCGTCGCAAGCTGGCCGTCTCTGGAGGGCCGCGGGTCGTCGCCAAGCCTTAAACGTTACTTCTTTCCATTTGTTGTCAATATTTCGTCTCTTTTCCTCTTCCTTCCTCGTCTTTTTTGGCATCACAGCTACATAGCATTGACGCGAACACTTTCAGGGTTAGCCTGCTGACTCTTTGTTTCCCCTGGTTGCTGGGTTCTCTGTCGAAAGAAGCCTTTGATCGAGGGCCTTTTTTATGTCTTCTGTTAGCTTTGCGCCATCTTCAACTGACCGACAGAGCATTAAGCTCGCCCCCGATGCGCAGATGGTCTGCGGGGTGGACTCCGTTCTAGGTATGAAGGATGAGCTGATGTCCCTGGCCCGGTCCGTTGGCCAGAGCGGTGCCATGGATGATCTGGATTACTTCATGGCGCGTCCACAGCTCCGCAAGAAGATGCCGCACATCGTCTCCACGCTGACCCAAAACTCCTGCACGGCAGCCCCGGAAGCTGCGGTCCTGATTTACGAGCACCACATCGGCGGACGCGGACTGCATATCTTCGCGACCGACGATACCACTGGCCGGCGCACCCTGGTCTCGGCGCCAGAGCTGCGCGCACCCTTCGCGCTCACGGCATGCCGCAGCCTCATCGATCGGGGAGCGCAGATCGTCCTTATCTCGTTCCGTCATGACTCCGATCAGGTGGACCCCGGACTCGAGGAGATCCTGCGCGGAGGAAGCTACTCCTGCCGTTGGGCGAGCAGGGAGCGGGAGATCGCCGGGTACCTTCCCTTTGAATCCACCCTCGACGAGACGCTGGCTCTGCTGGGTACACGAACTCGCAATCACCTGCGCTACTACCGGCGCCGCGCCGAAAACCAGTTGGGCGCACACTTTGTTGCCGATGCCAAGATCTCGCGCGAGGACTTCCTCGCCCTGAACCGCATCTGCGCCTACGCGGCCACCGATGAAGTAGCGGCATCGCGATACGACCTGCTCAGCAGGCTCACTTCGCCCGTGCTTTACGGCATGGCCGATAGAGAAGGACGCTGGCTCAGCCTGGTCGGCGGTCGCCATTGCGGGGACAGCATGGAGATGTACTGGCAGATGAACCGCGACGATGTGCCCTCGCAGTCCCTGGGGACCGCCATGCGTTCCTTCCTGATCGACCATGAGGTCAAGCTTGGAACCCGGCGCATGTATCTCGAGGGAGGAACCACGCACTCCATGAGCCATGGTTTCGTTCGCGAGAAGGTGACAGACATGATCGTGATGCGGCAGTCGCCCCTGACCCGCATTCTGCCCGGACTGGTCAAGCGGTTTCTTCCTCCTGAAAATATGCTGCTACAGGTCCTGGAAGACACCACTTTGACGTGGCGGTGTGTCGGACGGGCTTAGCGCAAGAGCTAAGGAATCTCTTCATCAAATTCCTATCGCTCTCTCGTCTGACCCCGGCATCGTTCATCAGACTCCACTTCGCGTGATTAGACGATTGTCGGAAATCGCCTGGTCGGGTCGTAGCGCATGGACGAGATTACGCTGGAGGGCATCGCTTGCCTTCACTCTGAACAACGACGATGCAAATCACGAATCTGCAGCCACCCATGCGGAGAGGCGCTTGAATCAGACTCCCCTTAATTCAGCCTTTAGCGCGAAGTGGAAGAGCTGAGCATAAATACCTTTCTTTTAGCCAAATAAACTCTGCGTTCACCCAGCGGTAAGAGGTCATTCATAAACGTTCTCTAGTGTTCAAAGCACGAGGAACAGTGTGGCCCCTGCATCCAGGACAGCGAATCGCTGTGTGCCTGTCTTGTGCCTCAACCTTTTTGCGCACGGCGCGCGATCAGGACTGGGGCCGGCGTTCGGCATCATGCACGGAATCGAGACTTTCAGAGAATTTCAACCAACGGGGCCGCAGGAAGAGCCCGTCAAGCGAAGTATCTGATCCGGTAACACGGTGGCTGCTTGTTCCTTTTCCATAAAAACAGAGGCGACTTCTAAGGAGGTTGGGGTGCAACGCTTGAAGAAGAGGACGATGTGGTGTCTGAGCGCGATGCTGGCATTTTCAACGGCTACTCTGGTGGCGCAGCAGGGGGGAACAATCTCCGGCAGCGTCTCGGATACGAAGGGCACCGGGCTTCCTCACGCGACGATTTTGCTGCGAAACGAGACCACGAACGCGATCACGAAAGTATCGGGAGATGATGAAGGGCACTTCTCTTCGCCTGCGCTGCCCGCCGGTGAGTACACGATCGAGGCATCGGCTCCCGGGTTTGCGCTTGGAACCAGGAAGGACGTTCATCTCGCCCCAGATGAGCCCACGCAGGTGGCGATGGCTCTGAAGATTGGATCGGTCAGCGATCAGATCACGGTCGAGGCCAACAACTCAAACTCCGTGGCTGCGCAGTACGCCCCGATGGACGGTCTGCTGGAGGCCCGCAGCGCGCGCACGGAGGTGAACTCGGCGTTCATCCAGAACTTCAGCTCGCCGTTTGCGGACTACACCGAGATCATGCAGATGACGCCGGGTGTCTTCAGCATCAACTCGAATGGTGTGGGCCTGGGCGACGCCAAGATGTACTTCCGTGGCTTCT
Source organism: Edaphobacter sp. (assembly GCA_035760765.1). Classification (GTDB taxonomy): domain Bacteria; phylum Acidobacteriota; class Terriglobia; order Terriglobales; family Acidobacteriaceae; genus Edaphobacter. Next base: position 5,303 of record DASTSJ010000348.1, read on the forward strand.
CCGACGGTCTCTACGACATTACCTTCGACGGGATTCCGTGGAACGATACGAACACACCGACGCATCACTCGTGGGCATTCTTTCCGGGCCAATGGCTGGGCGGCGTTGACTTCGATCGCAGCCCTGGAACGGCTTCCACTGTCGGACCCACGCCCTTCGGTGGATCGGTCAATCTGCTGTCGAAGGAGATGCTGGACGTTCGCAGCATCCGCGGCGGGGTGAGCTACGGATCGTTCAACACGATTCTGTATGACGGCAGCTTTGACTCCGGCAACTTTGGGGGAGCGGCAAAGCGCAACAACCTGCAGATCGATGTTCATCGGATGACCTCGGACGGCTTCCAAACACTGAACAACCAGAGCCGCACGGCAGGCTCGCTGAAGTACCAGCTGAAGTTTTCGGACACGAAGGTGCTCACGGGATTTGCGGGTGTGATTCGACTGAACGCGAACACCCCGAACATCAAGGGCCCGACAGCGGCGCAGGTGGCGCAGTTCGGGTACAACTATCTGCTGCAGAACACGGACCCTACCCTGCAGAACTACCAGGGGTACAACACGTACTATGTCCCGACGGACTTTGAGTATGTGGGTTACAAGCAGCAGCTTGGCAAGGGCTGGGCGCTCGATACCAAGCCCTACACCTACAGCTACTACAACCAGCAGTACTATGCGACGCAGCCGAAGGCCGGTCCGATCAACGCGAAGAATTGCGCTCCGGTGAAGGGTGTGCGAACCTGCGCGGTCGACAAGCTGAACAGCTATCGCAAGTACGGTGAGATAACATCGCTGAGTAAGGTTTCGAAGTATGGCGTCTTCCGCACAGGTATGTGGTACGAGTGGGCGACGACGGACCGCCATCAGATTCCGTCCGATCCTCTGACTCACACGGATGATGCTCTGGGGAACTTCCGCGAGCAGTTCTGGACGAACTCGTACCAGCCGTATGCGGAGTTTGAATATCATGCGACGCCTGCGCTGACCCTGACGGGAGGCTTGAAGTGGGCGCACTACACCCAGGACCTGAAGCAGTATGCCGATAACGGAAAGACCGTCGGTAATCTTGGCGGTGCACCGTACACGACACATTCTGCGGGTTACAACAGCTATCTGCCGTCGGTGGATGCGAACTATCGCATCAAGCCGAACTGGAGCGTCTACGGACAGTTCTCGACCGGCTCCGTCATTCCGCCGAGCTCCGTGTTCGACGTGACGGGTGCAGTTGTCTCAACCTTGCCGAAGCCGACGGGGGCCAAGAGCTACCAGGGCGGAACGGTGATCAAGCTGCGCCGCGCCACGCTGAATAGTGACTACTATTACATCAACTTCGACAATGTATATACGTCCTCGCCCGACCCCAACAATCCGAGTGCAACGTCGTACTCGCAGGCAGGCAGCACGGCCTCGAAGGGATTCGAAGGCGAAGCGAACCTCTATCTCTACAAGGGATTGAGCCTGTACGCGAACGGTACGGCCGGGACCGCGAAGTATGTCTCGCAAACGATTCATGGCGTCGTGAATCCCAACTATGACAAGTGGGTGGCGGAGACGCCGGGCAACACCGAGGGCCTGGGTCTGACCTATCAGCAGAAGTACCTGGACTTCGGCATCTTCAATAAACGGATAGGGTCGATGTGGAACAACGGCGGCAAGGGATCGACGGTCAAAAACCAGTACGTCCCCATTGACGCGTTCAACATGACGAACCTGTTCTTCAATGTCACGATGCGGAAGGGATCGTTCTTCGATCAGAGCAAGCTGCGTTTGAGCTTCAACAACCTGTTCGATCAGCGCGGTATCACCAGCCTGACGCCTGCACTGACTGGCCCGACGTATAAAGCAGATCCGGGAGACACGCTCGGGCTGATGGCCGGGCGCAGTGTGACGGTGTCCTTCGTGATCGGACTCTCGCCGCACCGGGAGTAGAGGTCGGCTGCAGTATGGATTGAGGGGAGCGGCAACCTGCTGCTCCCCTTAATCCATTAATTAGGAGTGATGGAGCTGCGGGATTCCATACAATTCGAAGAGATGCATTGCTCCCCCATTCTTCTGATCCACGGCGGCGCCTGGGCCATGCCAGACGAAGCTGTTGCCGCGCACGAGGCCGGAATCGCCGAGGCGCTGGCAGCTGGCTACGCTCTGCTGGAGCGTGGCGGCTGTGCGATGGATGCAGTAGAGGCCGCTGTGGCCGCGATGGAAGATAACGACATCTTCGACGCGGGACGAGGATCGTTTTTGACCCGCGATGGCCGCGTGCAGCTTGATGCCCTGATGATGAACGGCGAGGACCTGCGCGCCGGCGGCGTGGCCTGCGTGGAGCGGCTCAGAAATCCCATCCGTGCAGCGCGTCTCGTGCTTGAGAAGAGTCCGCACGTGTACTTCGTGGGAGTCGGTGCGGAGCGGTTCGCTCTGCAGAACGGGATGCCCCTGATCGACAACACCGAGCTGATCATTCCGCGCGAGCGCGAGCGGCTGATGGCCTTTCAGCACGCCGAGCTGCAGGGAGCGGTGGACACGACCTTCTCCGGCCCACTAATGGACGATCCGACGATCTCCTCGCACGATACCGTCGGCGCAGTGGCGCTCGATCAGCACGGCCACATCGCCGCAGGAACCAGCACCGGAGGCACGCTCTCGAAGGCTCCGGGCCGCGTGGGTGACTCTTCGCTGATCGGCTGCGGCTGCTACGCGGACGATGAGTCGGCGGCGGTCTCGTTGACCGGATGGGGCGAGCCGATTATGAAGCTGGTGCTGGGCAAGTGGGCCGCAGACCGCGTCGCCGAAGGTTCAACGCCAGCCGAAGCAGCAACAGCTGCAATACAACACCTCTACAACCGGCTGGGAGGATACGGTGGCATCATCCTGCTCGACCGCAAGGGTCGTGTCGGGCTGGCGCACAATACTCCCCGGATGGCGTGGGGATTGCAAACATCCAACGGCAGCCAGGTTGGCGTCAACAGAAACGCATAGTGCATCAGCATCGCGTGCTTGGCTCAGGCCTGTCTTATGCCGGGCTGACACGATTCCGCGTAAGCTTAATGAAGGCTTTACACGATGGACTCTCTGTTCAAACATCACAAGGAGCCGGATGACCGGCTTGCCCACATCCACCGTTTGCTGCTGGGATATTTCGGCGAGCAGAAGCCGCGCGAGCCGTGGGATCCACTGTCACAATTTATCTATTCGCTGCTGTCTTCGCGCACCAGGACCGAGTTGACCTACCAGGTAGTACGCCAGCTCCGCGCACAATTTGGAACTTGGGAAAACCTGCGCGACGCCAACGTGTCGGAGATCGAAGACGCGATTCGCGACATCACCTTCCCGGAGCAGAAGGCGATGCAGCTCAAGGCCGCGCTTGAAAGCATTACAGAACGCTACGGCAGCCTTACGCTCGATTTTCTGGCGCGCTACCGCACCGACAAGATTCGCACATGGCTGGAACAGTTTCCGGGCGTCGGCCCGAAGACGAGCGCGGCGGTCGTCAACTTCTCGACCCTGCGGCGTAAAGCCATGTGTATTGATTCCCACCACCTCCGCGTCACGCAGCGGCTAGGGCTCACGCCGCGGGCCGACGCGGCGACGACAGAGGAGCGCCTGATGCGCATGGTTCCAGAGACATGGACCGCGGAGATGCTGGATGAACACCATCAGCTCATCAAGCAACTCGGGCAGAAGATATGCACCTTCTCCGAGCCGAAGTGCACGGAATGCCCGCTGCTGAAGCTGTGCCCGTATGGTCAGAAGCAGATTGCCGTTCAGCAGCAGTCGCAGCCAACACCTGACGCTGCCGAACGCGTACCTTGATATGCCTCAGCGGAGAGCCAACACGTAGCCCGTCCGCAGAGGAAGCCTCCGCAAAGATCGGCGAGGCGAGGTTTCCATCAGCGATGGTTTCCTTCAAAGCTTTCCACCAGGAATACAACCTGCGCACGTCCGCGTCGAAAGCGCCTCCAAGTAACCATCCCGTGTCTTTGAAATTGATTGGACACATTAATCCACCTTCAGCCCCGCATCCACATCAAGCACCAGAAGCGAACCTTCCACCAGCATGGAGTGGATCTTGAGCGCCCTCAGGCTGAAGGTGTATCCCGTCGTCTCTGCCGAGCGGCTGAGCACCTGCCGCATGAGGTCAGCGGCGTTGACCTTCATCTGCTGCGGAAGCTGATGGCTGAGGAACGGCACCAGCAGAAAGTTCAGCTCACGAGAGTTGCTGAGATGGTCGATCCGCGCGTCGCGGAAGCCGATCGTTTCGTTCTGCGCGTCAGGAAGTACCGAGACATCCACATCCCGTGTCAATGAGACCCCCACGCAGTTCCCATAAACACTGGTGCCGAGCTTGGACTGGGTATGTACGTGAACGACGACGCGATCGTGGTCAAAGGTGATACGAGGCTTCTCCGCATAGACATAGCAGGCGGATCTGGCGTCTCCGCGGAGATAATAACGGCCGTCCGGCGCATTGAAGAGCTGCGTCTTCAGGGTTCGTTCCAGGGCCTGAGCCGAGATGCTGACCTCCGTGGCGTACGCCGGAACCAGTGCGGCCAGCAGCAGAATGCAGAGCGAAAGCGCGCGGTGCATAGATACCCTTAAGAATACCGGCAGTCATAGCGCCGCGGGCGAAGATCAGCCGGCAGAGAGAGGATCAGCTTGCGCGCGCCTGGTCGAGCCACGACTTCATCTGTTGATGCCCAACCAGTCCGGCCTGCTGGTTGACCAGCCTGCCACGGTGGAACACAGCAAAATTGGGGATACCGCGCACGTTATAGCGGGCCGAAAGCTGCGGGTTCTTCTCCGTGTCGACCTTCAGGACCAGTGCGTTCCCTGCAGACTCCGCGGCTGTTCGAGCCACCTCGGGAGCAGCCATCCGGCACGGACCGCACCACTCCGCCCAGAAGTCCACCAGCACGGGGACGCGCGCGTTCTGCACAATCTCGTCGAAGAGCTGAGCATCGACCGCCAGCGGCTCGTTCACGGGCGCAAGATCAGTCTTGCAGGCTCCGCAACGGCCGGTGTCGGCAAGATGGTTGGCGGGAATGCGGTTCTTCTGGCCACAGTGCGGACAGCTTCGAATCAGCGGCATAACGTCATCACTCCGGCTTATTTGGATGCGGCAGGGGACGCGCAGGATACACCTTCGGCAGAGCTGTCCCCGCCCCGATGTGCTGCGTCTACGCCCGGCGCCGATAGCGGATGGCGAACTCGTAGCCGGAATTCGGCGGAAAGAGCTTGGCCACCAGCCGCAGACGATCGGCCAGGGCATTGGGGGCCAGCAGCGGATACTCCCGCTCGCGCAACTCGGCATAGTCGAAGTCGATCGCCAGCGAGAGCAGGTAAATCGCGATGGCGTCCGAAAAAGCGCTCTCGAGAAAGCTGGTCTTCGCGCGCTCGTCGATCGTCGACTTCCCCTCAGACTTTCCGGGTAGCGAAAGATTCCGGCTCTCCCAGGCGTCCTGCGAGGTCTCACCGCGCACGTCCGCCATTGCCTGTTCCCAGGCAAGCTGCTGAAAGCCCTCGGGAACCCCGGCGACGTCCACAAAGGCATGGCCGACGTTGATGAAAAACTCAAACGCCAGGGCGAATCGGTCGCCCAGCAGCCGGGTGGAGATAAAGACGCCCTCGGAGTTGTCGAGAGGAACATTGCGATGGCACGTAGCCTGGTCACCCAGCTCGGTGCTGTAGGCGGGCGCCACCATGGTGGCGTCGCCGGCGCGGCCTTCGCTGAGCGCCAGCGGGACGAAGTAGTACGCCTTGCGGGCCAACGCTGAGGCGACGGCTGCAGGGACTGCCTGAACCAGGCGCTCGAGGTCCGGGCCCTCCAGGCTGTTATCTCCAAACGCTGCATATGCAATTCCGTTGGGAGCATGACGAACCGCGGTCTCGCGGGCGACCTGCACTGCCTTTACCAATCCGTTCTGAACGCCTTCGGCCATAAAGCAGTATTCTACTGGTATGATGCCCGGATCGCAGAAAGAAGAAGTTGTACCCAACCCGCAGGATAGAGAGGCCACGCTCTTCGGAGTTCCGTTCGGCGGCCTGGGCTGGTTCGCCAGCCTGCTGATGGGAGCCGCGACAGGCTTCGTGGCGTTCTTTTTCGCG
>DASTSJ010000349.1:0-9307 GCA_035760765.1 Edaphobacter sp.
GGAGTGCTTACCAGCAGCGCCGGATTCTGCTCCACCAGCCTCTCCTTCGCCAGCCAGCGGAACCAGCTTCGAATCGCCGCCAATGCACGTGCCGCACTGGCCTTCGTCAGCCCACGCTCATACAACACGGCAAGGTACGAACGGATGTGCGTATGCTCGACCGTCTTAATCTTCGCCTCGGCTCCGAGCGTCTCCGCGAGATAGGTCGCAAAGCTGCGAATCTCCCGCGCGTAAGCACGCAGCGTGTGCTCCGACGACCCGCGCTGCGTCGCCAGCACGGACAAAAAACGCTCCGTCAACTCAGAGAACTCCGTCCGTACGCCTTCGGTCTCCACGTCCCTATACCTCAGCCTCTGGCGTCGTGCGCCTGCCCCGCGGATGATGCATGCGATGGACCTGCTTCAGCCGCCCCAGCGCAACATGGGTATACACCTGCGTGGTCGAGATGTCTGCATGCCCCAGCAGCGTCTGAACGCTGCGCAGGTCGGCCCCGTGATTGACCATGTGCGTCGCGCAGCTATGACGCAGCTTATGCGGACTCACCTTCTCGCCCGGCGGTGCAGCGCCGCGCACCATCTCCCATACCCACTGCCGCGTAAGCGGCTTGCCGCGAACGCTCAGGAACAGTGCGCGCTCCAACCCCTTGCCGTCCAACGCAGGCCTGCCCAGCTTCAGATATCGCTCGATAGCCTCGAGCGCTTGCCTTCCCAGGGGAACGATCCGCTCCTTGTCTCCCTTGCCGCGAACCTGCGCCCGCCCCGCGTCCAGTTGCAGATCCTCTACATGCAGTGAGCAGATCTCACCCACGCGAAGGCCGCCTCCGTACAGCAGCTCCAGGATCGCGTGATCGCGCAACGCAAGCGCATCTGCATCCGCAACGCGAGCCGCTACACCGGAGCTCTCCAGCATCACCGCCACTTCGCTCTCAGCCAGGCTCTTCGGCAGCACCTTCCAGCTCGCAGGCGTCTCCACATTCACCGTGGGATCGTGCGCAATCTTCTTGTCCATCAGCAGCCAGCGATAGAAGCCGCGTAGCGCGCTGAGCTTGCGAGCAATCGAGCGCGAATCCACACCATTGCTCCGCAGCCCTTCCATGAAGGCCGCAACATCCTCCTGCTGAACCGTCAGCAGCAGCCCATCCCGCGCTTCCATGTGTTCTGCTAACTGCTCCAGATCGCGCCGGTACGCCGCGCAGGTCGCCGGCCGCATGCCCTTTTCGACACGGAGGTACACCATGTACTCCCGCAGGATCTGGACATTACCGGGAAGGCTCGGGTGCATGCATCCGATTATCTCCACATCCAGCCCCGATAATTCCACCTGGTCTGCCGATGTACCTGCCTTGGTACGAACCTCGCCTCACACCCCTATGTGCCGCCGCATGCAAGCCGTTGCGCACGCCCGTATCGCAACAAAGACCCCACCATTTCAAGTACAAATTGCTGAATCGCTTTCCGCACAATTCATTCGCAGAGGAGATTCCGAATGCCTCATCCCGATCTTCTGTTGGCTGCCGGAGTTCTGCTGTCTACTGCCGCCACCGACGCGGTCTACGTCCTCTTCAACGCCGCCGTCTCGGCACGTCGCCGGGTACCCGCCGCTACCTGGAGCAGCATCTGGTACCTGCTCTCGGCCTTCGCCGTTATCAGCTACACCCGCAACTGGATCTACGTCTGCTTCGCCGCCCTGGGCTCCTGGATCGGCGCTTACCTCTCCATGACCTTCCTGGCACGTTCCCGGGAAGCGCCCGTCATGAATCGGAGATAGCCCCTGATACAGCGCTGGCGTCGCCCGCACCCATGCTGCGCCACATGCCTAGACCGCTGGCAGTATCGCCAGGCTTGGTTCCCGGGTCGCTTCCATGAAACCGGAGCTGTCCTCAGGCAGGAAGAACTCAGGCAGACTCTCAAAAGCCGGCCGCGCAAACAAATATCCCTGCATCAGCCTTACGCCACACTCTCGCAAGGCGCCGAACTCGGCAGCCGACTCCACACCTTCTGCAATCAGCCGCACCTTCAACGTGCGACACAGGTCCGCCATGGATCGCACAATCGCCAGCGCCGTCGGCCTCCGATCGATGTTTCGTATCAGATCCATGTCGAGCTTCACGATATCCAGAGGCACATCCGCCAGCACGTTGAAGCCCGAGTACCCCGCGCCAAAGTCGTCGATCGCCATCCGAAAGCCATGCCGGCGGTACTCATTCACGATGTTCATCAGATGTCGCCGGTCCGCGATCTCCTCACCCTCGGTGATCTCGAAGATCAGCCGATCCAGCGGAAAGCCCACCGTCTGCGCCGTCTTCAACGTCAGCTGAATGCAGGCTACCGGGCTATAGACCGCTCCCGGAATAAAGTTGATCGAGAGCGACGCGCCCGTCCCTGCAAGATCGAGCCTTTTGGCCAGCGCAATCGCCTTAACCCTGCAAACCTGGTCGAAGCTGTACTGGTTTTCCTTGGTCAGCTGCCGTAACACCCAGCCAGCCGGCTCATCCTTGGGTCCACGGACCAGTGCTTCATAGGCGAAGACACGTTTCGCGTCTACATCGACGATCGGCTGAAAAGCCATGCTGAAGGAAAAGGGCTCCTGCACGCCGTCCTTGCACGCACCGCAGCCCTGTGCGGAGATCATGTTCCCGATCATATCCATGATTATCGGCCGAAAGCATCCGTGCCGAGAGACTTTGTCCTACCACCTTTGCGTCACCTCCGCAGAGGATCTTCCCTGCCGCAAGCCTCGGCGCATCCCCGCCTCCACCGCTGATAAACTTGAACCAGCCATGTTTGAAAACCTGTCAGATAAGCTCCAGCGATCCTTTAAGAACCTCCGCGGCCAGGGCACCATCACCGAAGAGAACATCTCCGACGCCGTCCGCGAGATTCGCCTTGCCCTGCTCGAATCCGACGTGAACCTCGCCGTCGTCAACGAGCTGGTGGAGCACATCCGCACCCGTGCCATGGGCTCGCAGGTCGCCACCGCGCTCTCCCCCGCCGAGCAGATCGTCAAGATCGTCAACGACGAGCTCGTCCAGGTCCTCGGCAAGGACACCGCCCGCTTCCAGAAGGCCTCGCAGCCGCCCTCCGTCATCCTCATGGCCGGCCTCCAGGGCTCCGGTAAGACAACCACCTCCGGCAAGCTCGCCCAGTGGCTCAAGAAGGCCGGGCACCGCCCCATGCTCGTCTCCGTCGACGTCTACCGTCCCGCCGCGCGCGAGCAGCTCGCCATCGTCGCCCGCTCCATCAACGCCAACCTCTACGAAGGCAAGGTCGAATCCGCCCACCCCGGCACCGACGACGTCCTCCGTCTCGCCAAAGAAGCCAAGCGCGAGGCCGCCAACTACGGCTGCGACATGCTCATCGTCGACACCGCCGGCCGCAACCACATCGACTCCGAGCTGATGGACGAGATGGCTGCTCTCAAAAAGCTGCTCAACCCCTCTGAGATCCTCTTCGTCGCCGACGCCATGACCGGCCAGGACGCCGTCAACTCCGCCAAGGCCTTCAACGACCGCCTCACCATCACCGGAGCCGTGCTCACCAAGATGGACGGCGACGCCCGCGGCGGCGCTGCGCTCTCCATCCGCCACATCACCGGCGCGCCCATCAAGTTCCTCGGAACCGGCGAAAAGCCCGACGCCTTCGAGCCCTTCCACCCCGACCGCATCGTCTCCCGCATCATGGGCCACGGCGACATCGCCACCCTGCTCGAGCGCGCCGAAGAGCGCCTCGACCGCGGCAAGGCCGAGCAGTTCGCCAAGAAGGCCCTCTCCGGCGACGGCTTCACCCTCGAGGACTTCCGCGATCAGCTCCGCCAGATCAAAAAGATGGGCTCCATGAAGTCCATCCTCAAGATGCTGCCCTCCGTCGGCCCCTTCGCCGGAATGTCGCAGGCCATCGACAACGTCGACGAGAGCCAGTTCACCCGCGTCGAATCGATCATCAACTCCATGACCGCCCGCGAGCGCGCCGACCACGAGATCATCAACGGAAGCCGCCGCAAGCGCATCGCCGCAGGCTCCGGAACCACCGTGCAGGACGTCAACAACCTCCTGCGCCAGTACGCCCAGATGCGAAAGGTCTTCAAGACCATGGGCTCAGGCGGAGGCATGAAGGCCCAGCAAAGGATGATGAGCCAGCTTCAGGGACGGCAGAGGTTTGGAAGATAAAGATCAAGCAGGGTGTGAGCGAAATAGCTGTTGAGAAAGCACTTATGATGCTTTAATGATCACTCATGCTCTTTAGCGATCATTTCAACTTAGATCCAAATTCGGAAGATTGGTTCAACACCATCCTTGATGCGGATACTCAACTGTTCGTCGATCCGTTTCTATTGTTCCGCGAGACGTCGCCAGAATGGTCGGGAACACACTCGAAAATCATCTCGCACTTCAATAAGGTGTTTTCCCTAATTGCTGAGAACATAAATCCTGTCAGCCTCTCTTACAGGAAGGCACTGCATCTTCTTACATTTCGAGAACCTCACGAGCTTTGCCTCGGTTACACATCATCAGGTTCAAGAGGTGCTGGAGGTGGAATGGGCTACGCACACAGTATCGCGAGCGCGATTGTGGATGCCATTAATCGCGGTCTAGTCGAACCCGAGCACTTCGAAGAGCTAGGCGTATTGAATGAGGGTATCGGATCAGATCGCATCTCTGATATTACGTGCACCATCATCAAGACCGACTTAATCCGTTACACGCAGAATGTCTGCCGCAAGCATGACATCGCAATGTCCTTGCAGCGTGTATATGCCACAGGGATAGATGAGCAACGAATCAGATGGAAAGAAGAAGAAGTAGAGCTTCCGTCAAATCCCTACAAGGATGGGCCGCTTCTGTTGATTCCGCGCAGATTTTTGCGTGAGCTTCCCACGTTGAATGCTGACGATTGGTGGACCTTTTACGAGAATGAGATGCTTCGTACGGACGTCAACTATGAACTAATGGGAAGGGTCGACAAAAAAACAATCATAGAGACAGCTCGAAAGAACGTAGCTTCTGTCAGAGGATGGACGGTTGAAAGAGAAACAGTTCCGAGTGATTCATATGATTTTGCAAATGATCCCCAAGGCGTCCACAAGTGGGATGAAACCACTCGCGATTTCGCCAATGCACATCCGCTAACTATGCCCCCCGCACACGATTGCGAAAGCTTTTTTGCCGTTATCGAAAATGTAATCACTCAATTTAAACTCTTCGTGGAAGAGCAAGGCGGCTGGTCGCTACTCTGGGCACGAACTGGAAAGGACAAGCCCGAACAGGCTGCTCAGCTCCTTTTCCGGGGAATTGCTCAAAACTATTGTCGAGCGAACAATATATCTCTAGATGCAGAAGTAAATTTAGGCAGAGGTCCAGTCGATTTCAAATTTTCGACCGGATATTTGAAACGCGCTCACCTAGAAGTCAAGAAACTACATAACGGAAGGTTCTGGAATGGTCTCGAAGAACAGCTACCGTCCTACATGAAGAGCGATGAGGTTCGCGATGGTTGGTTTCTCGCAATTCGGTACAAAGATGGTGAAGCAGCAGAAAAGAGAATAAATGAAATTTCTCCAAGGCTCTCTTCTGTTGCGAAGCAGCGCCATGTAGATCTTCGCTTCTCACTCATTGACGCACGTCCAAAGGAATCCGCGTCGAAGTTATAGAGGGACCAACACCGAATGTGGGGGCGAGTGGCCAACATCTGACTATTCAGCTACAAAGCGGGTGCCCCATATCTCGATTCTGAGATGTGGGACATTCGCGCGAAAGCGCGAACCACAATCCCGGCAAACCCACACCGCAATCTATCCCCACGACAGTGTCATCCTGAGCGAAGCCCGAAGGGCGCAGTCGAAGGATCTGCGGTTCTTCCACCCCGCCACCACCTTCATCCCTCGCCAAACATCTTCACCGGCTTTCCCCACTCCTCACCCAAATCCACCCACGCCGGATTCTCCCGCTCGATCAGCCAGATCTTCTTCGCCCGCGACCATCCCTTCAGCTGCTTCTCCCGCGCAATCGCATCCCCAACATACGTGAACCGTTCGAACCACACCAGCCGATTGCAGTTGTATCGCTTCGAGTAGCCATCGAACCGCCCCTGCTTATGCTGCTCCACCCGAAGCTCAATCTCATTCGTCGTACCTACATAAAGGGTATGGCTCCGACTCGCCATGATGTAGGTGTAGTAGATGGCATCGTGCATCGGAATCCGGAATATCCGCCTATCCAGCCACGAATTGGGTGCCCCATCTTCGCGACGGTCTCATCGTCGCTAAGGTGGGATCATTCGCGCAAAGCGCGAACCGCTATTCCCAAGGCACACGCAGCAATCGCATCCTCCACATGAGTGAACCGGTCGAACCACCAGCCGACAGATACATCGACGACAGACGCATATGCAAACGCGATACTGCTTCGTGGAAATCAATTACCCATAAATGCCCGTCTATCATCAATTAGCTTCTCTACAACAAAGACGTTAGACCAACCTGGGCCAGGGTTGCTTGCATCACAGATTTGCAATTCATCAGAACGCAACACTGAGGGCACTTCATGCGCCGTTTGAGGCTTTGTCTCGCACTCCTCTTCTGTTTCCTTGCTGCGTCCGCAGTCAAGGCAGATACAGTCAACTTTACTGTCACCATCAACCGCCAGGAGGCGCTTCATACAGTCCCTGTTGGGACTGTATACACCGGCTTCCTCCACTATGAGGGTTCGATCGACCCTAACTTCACTGGCTATCCGCCTATACCAACGTCATACGGGTTCAATTACCCGTCAGCCCCCGCTTCACTGGCAGATTTCAAATGGGCCTTCCTTCAGCGTCATTACATCGGCGGTCCTCTCTTCGCCGGTCTGATGTATACGAACTACGCTTATCCCGGAGCTTCGTTCGACATGATTGGAGACCTCTTCGAAATCATTCTGCCCAACTACGAAGAACCAAACGCGGTCGGTTACACCGTCGGCGAAACCGGGACCGTCGCTTACACCTACACAAGCGATCCTGCTCCGGCTGTTCCAGAGCCATTTTCCTTCATGCTTGTCGGAACGGGACTTGTGGGAGCATGGAATCTGCGCAGATTCCATCGAGCGTAGATCTGTCCGGGGCTCTATCACGCAACCTCTCTAGAAAGGTCCGGTCCATGCCGGGTGCCCCACTCATACATTGGAGCCGATACATCGGGTGCCCCACTCATGAGGCTTCATCGCATGAGTGGGCATTCGCGCAAAGCGCGAACCACAATCCCATCTGTTCCACTGGAATCGATCCCCTTACACCGGTGTCATCCTGAGCGAAGCCCGAAGGGCGCAGTCGAAGGATCTGCGGTCTTCCACCCCGCCACGACCTCCATCCCGTGCCAAACATCTTCACCGGCCTCCCCCACTCCTCACTCAAATCCACCCAAGCCGGATTCTCCCGCTCAATCAGCCAGATCTTCTTTGCCCGCGACGAATAGCCATCCAACCGCCCCTCTGACACATCCTCTTCATCAAACTCAAAACATCACTATTGAATAATAGGTAACGGAACCGAAGCACGTTAATCCAAACCCTCAGAAAGCAGGTCCATGTTTCTTCCTTTCTTTGCGTTTGCCTTTATGATCGCCTCCCCCCAGAACGCGCAACGGCCCCCTCACAGAACCCCGCCTCCCTGTCGCTCTCTCTCAAGCTCCGACTTCCGCGAGGCCCTCACCCTCTCCGACCCCTGCTACACCGTCGCCACCTCTGCCGACGTCAGCGCTCCCGTCACCGTCAATCCTGGCACGACGGTCATCTTCGGTGAGAACGCCGCCCTCAACCTGGAAGACGGCGGCTCGCTCAAAGCCATCGGGACCCCAGAGAAGCCCATCGTCTTTCGCGGCAAGGAACATGCTCCCGGCTTCTGGGACGGCATCAGCTTTGGCACCAATAGTCCCGGCAATCGCCTCAGCTACGTCACCGTGGAGGACGCTGGGCCCAAGGGAAGCAGCGACGATGCCGCCGTTCAGGTCACCGTAGGCGCTCGCCTTGCCATCGACCACACCACCATCCGCAACGCCGCCGGAATCGGTCTCAACGTGATGCAGCGCGGAACCCTCAGTCACTTCGAAGCCAATCACTTTGAAAACGACGACATCCCCGTCAGCATCAAAGCCGGGGATGCGGCTGCACTCGACACCGCCAGCACCTTCACCGGCAACCGGCACAACTACGTCCTCATCCACTTCAGCGACGTTGAGATCGAAGACGACTCCACCTGGCATGCTCTTGCGATACCGTATTACCTCGCTGGAACCCCCGAGATCAAAGCGCACCTCACCATCGAGCCCGGAGCACGCCTCCAGTTCAAAGAAGGCTATGGCATCACCGTCAGCGAAAACGGCTCTCTGACCGCCGAAGGAGCTCCCGGCAAACCCATCACGTTTACCGGTGCCGAACAGTCCCCCGGATTCTGGGACGGCATCTACTTCGATTCCAATAGCACCAGAAATATCCTCCGCAACGTGGCCGTTACCTACGCGGGAGAGAAGGGCGGTCTTGCCAACGCCGCAGTCACCCTCGCTCCCCGGGCGTCCGCTACCGTGCAATCGTCGGAGCTTGCCTTCAGCGCCACCGCCGCCATCCGTGTCATGCAGAACGCCACCCTCAACGCCGACGCGGAGTCCTCCAACCAAATGCATGACAACAAGGCAGGCATCGTCAAAGAGCAGTGAATCAGCCTGGCAGGTGGCCCACACACTAAAAAGCACCGACACTCTGAGTGCCCCATCTTCGCGACCGTCTCATCGTCGCTAAGGTGGGATCATTCGCGCAAAGCGCGAACCGCCTCACTCACGGGAACGCCTTCAAAAGCCTGCCCTGAGCGCAGCCGAACGGGTGCCATCGACAGCCGGTGCGAAGAGCGCAAGTCGAAGCGACCATTCCCAACCTGTCAAGCCCAGGACCTCTCCCACGGAGACCGCATCCCCAATACACCCAGCCACTTCCACTTGAAACAAAATCTGCCGAATCCATCCACCCGATCTCCTAAAATAGAAGGTGAGACAAAAAGAAGCCCCGGCCACCCGCCGGGGCTTCTCGCTTTAACCACCGGTTTGGCACATCGATTGCGCCAGAAGTCCGGACCTAAATCATCTGCTTAGAAGACTTTGCACAAAAACAAGGGGGATACCCATGCACAACGAAGCCACCAGGAACAATGCCGACCCAAACAACCTCTACCAGTGCCACCACATCTTCCCCGACGACACCCGCTGCGGCAGCCCTCGCATGCGCGACGAACAGTTCTGCTACTACCACCACGACTCCCGCCGCGCCATCGTCCGCCCGCAAGACCGA
>DASTSJ010000350.1:0-3875 GCA_035760765.1 Edaphobacter sp.
TGCGATGAGAGATGCCGCGGCGTTCGTAATCGAGTCCGAGGTCGTCAGAAGCGCAATCAGAGGATCGGCGTCCTTGCCGATGGAGGCATCTACCGCGAATACGGTCAGCAGTGACGTCTGGAAACCTGCTGCATCCTGAAATACCAGCTTCATGTCCATGCAGATATCCTAGCGCGAGCCGCGGCGGGTTCCACCGTCGGGAGGATCAAAAACAGTCGAACAAGCGTGTCGCGGTGCGGATATGCAGGAAGTTCTGCCCCGAATCTGGCCTGCTGTAGGCCGAGCGGGAGAAGGAGGAGGAGACCGGCGTAAAATAGCTGCCATGAAGTTGTCGCATCGTAAAGTGCTCACTCGCTTCCTTCTCGTTTGTGTTACGGCTGTGCTGGCCACCTCAGCCCTGCTAGCTCAGGACTCGCCTGTGCGCCGCGGGCGCAAGTACAAGCCTCCACCCGCGACCACGAAGATCACCGTCCTGGTGACGAAGAAATCAACCGGCAAACCGATCATGAACGCCGCCGTGATCTTCAATCCCTATAAGGACGGCAAGGACATTGGTAATCTTGAGGTAAAGACCGATCCGGACGGCAAGGCGACGATCGACATCATTCCGACAGGCTCGAAAGTGACCGTCCAGGTTATCGCCAATGGCATGGCCACGTTTGCTCAGGACTACCAGGTGAACGAGCCCACGAAAGATATCGCGATTGAGATGCAGACGCCTCGCGAGCAGGTCTCGTCCTACCGCGAAAATAAGGACGCACCGTCGAGTCGCAAATGGGGAGTTCAGGAACCGATTCGGCCGAAGACGACCACGCAGAAGCAGGATTCTGGTTCTACTTCCCAGGATTCGCAGCCCGCACCGAAACAGTAGCCGAGGACACACCAGGCGATGCTGCTTTCTGGAAAGACTGCCCTTGTCACTGGAGCCGCAAAGCGCATCGGCCGTGCTATCGCGCTGGCGCTTGCGGCTCAGGGCACAGATGTTGCGATCACCTATCGTGACTCCAGCGAGGAGGCCCGGCAGACGACCGGTGAACTGACGGCGCTGGGGGTGAAGTCGCTCGCTGTAAGGTGCGATCTGCTGGATCCTGAGGCGATTCGGAGCGCCGTTGCTGAGGTAGCCCGTCAGTTCGGACATATCGATCTGCTCGTCAACAACGCGGGGATGTTCGAGGCAGCCGCACTCGAAGAGGTCACGGTCGAGCAGTGGGACCGGATCTTCGCGACCAACACCAGGGCGCCTTTTCTGATGGCGCAGGCGGCCCTTCCTTATCTGCGCCGGGTGCAGGGACGGATTGTGAATATCGGCTCACTCGGCGGTCGGCATGCCTGGGCTACACACGGACACTACTGCACGTCCAAGGCCGCACTGCACATGCTCTCCGAAGTTATGGCGAAGGCCTGGGCTCCAGAGGTGAGCGTGAATGCGGTTGCGCCGGGCATGATTGTGCAGGGCGAGGTCGAAGAGGCCTACGAGCACTTCGCCCGCAAGACGCCGATGCAGCGTAATGGCACGGCAGAGGATGTCGCCGCGGCGGTAGTGTTTTTTGCCACCGCGCCAACCTTCATTACGGGGCAGCTTCTGACGGTCGATGGCGGTTTGGGCCTGAGCTGAGGCCGCTCAAATTTTCTTCTTGTGCTGGCGGACCATATCGAGAAAGAGCTGGTGGATGCGGGTGTCGTGGCCCAGCTCAGGGTGGAAGGTGGCGGCGAGCAGATGCCCCTTACGGACAAGCACAGGATCGTTACCGCGGGTGGCTAGGGTCTCGACACCGGGGCCGGTTCGAGTGATGCGCGGCGCCCGGATGAAGACCATCTCGAGCGGGCCGCCCGGAAGACTGGACTCGCTTTCGACGATGGTGGAGTCGATCTGCCGGCCATAGGAGTTCCGCTCCACGGTGACATCGAGTGCGCCAAGAGACTTCTGGACGGGATTCATGACATCGGTGGCGAGCAGGATCACTCCAGCGCAGGTCCCAAAGGTAGGCGTAGTGTGGGTGAACTCCTTGAGAACATTGAAGAAGCCGCGCTGCTCCAGGAATTTGAGCATGGTGGTGGATTCTCCGCCGGGCATGATGAGGCCGTCGACGCCTTCGAGGTCTGCAGGCAGACGGACCATCTTGGGGGTGGCACCGAGTTTGCGGATGGTCTGCGCGTGAGCGTCGTAGGCTCCTTGCAGAGCAAGCACCCCGATGGTCAGTTTCGCTTCCTTGCCTGCAGCGCTATTGCTCCCCTCTGTCATGCCATCCCCCGTATAAATTGTGCAAGCTCCTACAAAGAAGAGACTTAGGTCCGGACCTTGTGCCTCAGCGTCTGGGCGGGCTACCGATTTTCCTGAGCGTTCTTCCAGTATAGAGAATTCAACAGGGCAATTCGGCAAATCGAAAGTAACTGCTACGGCTGGAGATAGTTCTTTCTTCAGCTTGACAGGATGCGTTACTCGAAACGAGGCTTTTGATCTACTGGTTATTTAGGACGGAGGCGTAGCAAGGAATGGGCAGTTGGGCAACGTACCCTAGCCTGGAGGGCAGGATCGTGCTGGTGACAGGCGGTGCCACCGGGATCGGAGCGGCGGTGGTGGAGGGCTTTGCGGCCCAGCGGTCGAAGGTCGTCTTCCTGGATATCTTGGAAGATGCCGCAGAAGAGCTGAACACCCGACTGGAGAAGAGCGGCCTCGGCCGAGCGGCGTTCTTCCGCTGCGACCTGACCAGCATCGAGCAGTTGCAGAACGCGGTCGAGCAGGTCCGCGCGCAGTTCGGCACTGTGGATGTTTTGGTTAACAACGCGGCAAACGATGCTCGCCACAGCATCGACGAGGTGACCTCACAGAGCTGGGACGAGATGATGGCGGTCAACCTCAAGCACCAGTTCTTCATGACGCAGGCGGTGGTTCCGGCAATGCGAAGAGCAGGACGGGGCTCGATTATCAACATGAGCTCAATCAGCTGGGTGATTCCGTCGACCAGCGTCCCGGTGTATGTGACTGCAAAGGCGGCGATTGTGGGGATGACCCGAACGCTGGCCCATGAGCTGGGCGGAGATAATATTCGGGTGAACTGCGTGATGCCAGGCGCGATCGCGACGGAACGGCAGAGGCGCCTTTGGCTGACCGAGGAGTACAAGGCCGAGGTGCTGCGGCGGCAGGCCTTGAAGCGGCTCATCGAACCGGAGGAGGTGGCGCGGCTGGTGCTGTTCCTTGCGTCCGACGACAGCGCCGCGATTACCAATCAAAGCTACGTGATCGATGGCGGGTGGGTATAGAGTGGGGCGTCGCCAAACTTTAAGCTTCGGGATGACTCGTTTGGGGAATTTCGCCGCATCCGTTGGAGGGTCACAATCGAACTATGCAGGCAGCCCTCAGATGCGGGATTGTAGCGATGCTGGCCGCTCAGCTTTGTGCCACAGCAGACGCGACATCGCGGACCGAGTGGCGTGTGCCCCAGCCTGGCATCGTCGAGCAGCAGAACAGCGCTGACGATCCGATGATCGAGAGCCTGCGGGCTGATGTGGATCGTCATCCGGCCGATTTTGTCACTTTCACGACGAGGGCAGAGGCGAGTCACTTTCTGGAGCAGCATGCGGCGGATGCGCGCTATGAGACGCAGCGCCAGATGCGGGAACTTGGCATTCTGGGGTACTGGCAGGGAAGAACCATTGTGGTGCTTCCTCTGGTGACCCGGCGGACGCGTAGCTTGTGGGATCCAGCTAACCTCCAATAGAGATATGCCTACCGCCCTCTTGGGGGTGAGGCGATTTCGTCATCGGTCGAATGGAAGGGATCAGCTGTTGGCAGTAACTCTCTGGCGTCCCTGCAACCTTGGTATTTCCAAAGACAACCGTAATTGAAGGTGGAATAGCGTCGCCTCACTTCGATG
>DASTSJ010000351.1:0-3339 GCA_035760765.1 Edaphobacter sp.
CAGACTTGCGTATAACCTTGGCGACTACAAGACTGCGTTATCGCTGCTCGAACGTGCCGCAGACAGGCATCCGGAAAATCAGGAAAACGATGCAGTCCTAAGGCAGACTCGACGCATCCTCCAGCTCATGCCCAATGATGGGTTGCCGGCACATGAGAGAGTAGACCGCATTCTCGCCGATCGGGACATCGCGAAAGCCCGTTGGAACGCCTGTGCACAACAGGCAGCTGTGCCGCAAGATCAACGGCAACCATTAGCCGTCCGTTGGACGAGCCCGGATGCTACGAGCAGTCGTACAGCGCTGCTCCGCGATTCCGACAAGCAAACCGCTACCTTGCGGTTGATCTACGACACGGAAATCCAGACCAGCCAGTACTGTGGAGCACCCACCGGCGACGATGCCTTGCTCCTTCGGCTGGCGCAGGCCTATGCAACGAAAGGGGGCAGTCATTAGCACGACATCACAGCGGCCGAGTGTAGCAGTCGCTCCGGAGACGGTACCTTCGATCCCCGGACGTGAAGAGCGCATTCTGCTTTTGCTGTCCATCTTTATCGGCGTCATCTCAGGCCTTCTGGTCGTTTCCTTTCGCATGGCGATCGAGTGGCTGAATGTTCTGTTGCTTGGCTCGTCGCCTGGCCCCCACCAGCTGAGGCTGCTCGTGGTGCCCACTATCGTCGGCCTTATCGTGGCAGTGCTCACCCGGTATGTCTTTCCTGAAGTGCGAGGCAGCGGCATCAACCAGACCAAGGCTGCGATGTATATCCACAATGGATATATCTCCTTCCGTACGGTCTGCGGAAAGTTTCTGCTCTCTGCCTTTGCCATCGGTGGCGGCCATTCGCTCGGGCCGGAAGACCCTTCCCTCCAGATCGGTGCCGGCGTCGCTTCCGCAATCAGCAGGAGACTCCAGCTCTCCAAGGCCCGCATGCGAATCTTCGCACCCGTCGGTGCGGCGGCAGGCCTGGCCGCTGCGTTCAATGCACCGATCTCCGCGATTCTTTTCGTCATCGAAGAAGTGATCGGCCAATGGAGTGCAGACGTCCTGGGCTCCATCGTCCTGGCGACCATTGCGAGCGTCGTGGTTGCGCGTTGGTTCTGGGGAGCCGAACCCATGTTCCGAGTGCCCGCTGTCAATCTGCGGGATCCGCGTGAGTTGATGGCGTATGCAGTGCTGGGAGTAGTGGGCGGAGTGGCGTCCCTTGCCTTCTCAAAATCACTGCAATATCTTCGCCCCAAACTAAAGAGCGCATCCGCATCAACACAGATGCTGCAGCCCGCGGTAGCTGGATTTCTCGTCGGCTGTATCGGCTATCTCGGCCTGCCTCAGGTCATGGGTGCCGGATACGACGTGATCGATCAGGCAATGCACGCGCAGTTTGCGTGGAAGATGCTGCTCATCCTCGCCATCTTCAAGATCATTGCTACCACCCTCTCATTTTCCAGCGGAACACCCGGCGGTATGTTTGCTCCCACCTTGTTTATCGGGGCAATGCTAGGCGCGTCCGTCGGCTCGTTTGAAAAGCTCTTCTTTCCCCATCTAACGGGTTCAGTTGGCTCCTATGCTCTCGTCGGCATGGGAGTACTCTTTGCTGCTTTCCTGCGGGCGCCGTTCACTTCCGTCTTCATGGTGATGGAAGTCAGCGGAAACTACTCGATCGTTGTACCCGTGATCCTGGCGAATGCCATTGCTTACCTCATCTCGCGTTCTCTTCAGCCGGTCCCGATCTTCGAGCTACTGACCCACGAAGATGGTCTCTATCTGCCCTCCATGGAGGAGCAGCGCGAAGAGCGCGACCTTCACCTCGAAGATGCTCTGAAGCCTATCGTCTCTCCAGTTCTTCAGGGGTCTGAGACCATAGCGCAGGCGATGCGCACGTTAGCCGATTACCCCGATCTCCAGAGTTCATCTCCCGTACTGATCCACTGCCGGGACGGCCTCTGGTACGTCGCTACGAAAGAGGAGCTGGACACGTTATCGGCGGAGCTTTCAGCGGACAAAGGCGCCTTCAACAACGATCATATCGATGACAAGCTCGGAGCAGAGCGAACCCCTCTGCTGTTTCCCGACCTCCCGCTTTCGAGCGCGCTCCCGCACTTCCGGCGTTGGCCACTCCTTCCGGTAACCCATCGCGCTCTTCGGGGTGCGTTAGAGGGAGCATTAACCTTGAAGGATGTTCTTGAACGCTACCAGCAGCATTGATCAGTCAACCTGGCCGGCCCGGACATCGAGACCTGTGACTGGAATCACTTCCCTCATGCGCCCCTCCTATTAACGTTCCATCAAGTGGTCCTGCATACAAAGCGATTGCCGGGGAGGAACTATGAGGTCCAGATACTTGCTTTTCGCCAGCATCATCGGATTCGCCGCCCTCTTTGTCTTCAACTTCTCAAAAGCACAGGAAAAGAGAAAGCTGAATCAGCAGACGCTCAAAGATCTTTCAACTGCAATGCATGGCGAAGCATTCGCGTATGCCAAGTACATGGCCTACGCAGATCATGCCCGTAAGTCGGGAAATAACAAAGTGGTTGAGCTTTTTGAATCGACGGCTAAAACAGAGCACATGGAGCATTTCGCAGAAGAGGCGGAATTAGCCGGTCTGGTCGGTACTGACGCCGAAAACCTGAAAGATTCGATCAAGGGCGAATCCTACGAAACAGAGACCATGTACCGTGAATTTGCTCAGCAGGCGAAGGCAAGGGGGGACGTTGAGGCCGCCAAGCGCTTTGAAGAGATCCGGCAGGATGAGGCCCGGCATCGCGACGCGTTCTCTGCAGCACTGGCTGAACTCAAAAAATAACGCAGTTGCCTTCAGAGCTATCTAATCGCGCCAGCGTCGTTGCAGCACTCAGTTGCTCCTCGCGACCGTTATTCTTTTTTGCCTTGCGGCAGTGCTGTGAATCTCAACAGCGGCCTGCCGTCGTCGTCGGTCAGTTGCAGCTCTCTTCCGGAGATCTTCCAGCGTCGAACCTGCTCAAGCGCACCAAGGAACTTGGATTCAAGTTCCATTCCTGTTGTACAGGCCATCCTCGAGGACGCAACGCCGCCGAACCGCATCGATGCATCCCTGACCTCGTAGGTACCTGAGAGCCGATTGCACCCTCCAGAACCGGAGACGCGATCATCCTGTGCGCTGAAGATCAGGTGTGCCTCGCGCTGATGGTCGTTGGGCCTCACGGGAGTCCCCGCAATATCTGTCAGCTTCCAGTACGTCTCGCGGAGAGGGGCTGCTGCAATCTCCTGCTTATCCTGACCGGAGACTCGATGCATCACCATCATGCCAATCTCGCTGCCATGTCCCTGCGTCAGCACCGCATACCTTTGGGTCGTCGCAAACAGG
>DASTSJ010000352.1:0-3469 GCA_035760765.1 Edaphobacter sp.
GCAGGGGCGAGCAGGGTCAAAAGTGCAGCAGTCGAGCGGGGGAAATGTCCTAACTTCATGGCGTTTAGGCTAGCACTCCTTGCCAACCACCCAGAAGATGGCCTGATCGCGCAGAAATCCGGCAGGCCCTGACTTTATCCATTGACCCGTCAACCGATCGTTGCTATTCTCATAAGGTTCCGCGAGTATCCGGGAACGCGCCGACTGAAAGCTCCGGCGCGACGGGCAGAGAAAAGCCCCGCGGTTTTCAGATGCCCTACTGGAGTCCAGCAGGGAACGAAAATTTGCGCTATACTTGGATATAAGAAGAGAGAACCGCAGGTGCGCTTCCAGATCATCGGATAGTACGTCCTCTGCGGCCCATCGAATACGAGCCTGCGACACCCTCCACCTTGGATGGGCTATGCGGGCCGGAACAGCGAAACGGAATCGGGCAGGCCTGAAACAGGTGAAGGACCCGGTCACCGTCGACTGTTTTCGTCTGGTTGTAAAGGGTTCTACAGACGCGAAGCAGGTATTTCTTCGCTTACGGATGCACTATGCATCCTCGTCGTTGCGCGTAGCGCATGGCGAAGCGAGATTTCCTGTGGGCGCCTGCAAAGTTTAGGTTGCAACACCAAGGAGTTCGAGTGCCTACGTTTCATCAGCTCGTCAAGCAGGGCCGTACGCCCACCCGCTATAAGACCGCCAGCCCGGCGCTCCAGGGTTCGCCCCAGCGTCGCGGAGTCTGCACCCGCGTCTACACCCAGACCCCGAAGAAGCCGAACTCGGCGCTCCGCAAGGTTGCCCGCGTTCGTCTGACGAATGGTATTGAGGTGACGACCTACATTCCGGGCATCGGCCACAACCTGCAGGAGCACTCGATCGTGCTGATCCGCGGCGGCCGCGTAAAGGACCTCCCGGGTGTCCGCTACCACGTTGTTCGTGGAACGCTGGATTCGGTCGGCGTGGCTAACCGTAAGCAGGGTCGTTCGAAGTACGGCGCGAAGCGCCCGAAGGCTGCCGCTAAGTAAACAGAGTTCCAATAACAGGCTCAGCTCGTGAGAGGTTGACCGCGCTGAGGGAAGAAGAGAGAAGAAGGAATGCCGAGAAAAGGTTACATTGCGAAGCGTGAAGTTGCCCCGGACCCGGTCTACGGTTCGACCCTGGTGACAAAGTTTGTCAACTCGATGATGTGGGGCGGCAAAAAGTCGACCGCGCAGAAAATCTTCTACACGTCGATGACGAACCTGGAGCAGAAGGGTGGCGACGAAGCCCTCAAGCTCTTCAAAAAGGCTGTTGAGAATGTAAAGCCGTTGCTCGAGGTAAAGAGCCGCCGCGTCGGCGGAGCGAACTATCAGGTGCCAATCGAGGTCAATCCCGAGCGTCGCACCTCGCTCGCGATCCGCTGGCTGGTGACTTACGGTCGCGCCCGCGGAGAAAAGGGCATGGTCGAGAAGCTGACCGCTGAGCTGCTGGACGCGGCAAACGGGCGCGGTGCTGCGATGAAGAAGAAGGAAGACGTCCATCGCATGGCCGAGGCGAACAAGGCCTTCGCGCACTATCGCTGGTAAGGTTTGGGGCCGGGGATCGATCCCCGGTCTGTGTAATCAGGATGTAACCGCGGGTAACCGCAGAAGAGAAGAATCAACGTGGCACGCAATATCTCGCTGGACAAATGCCGCAACATCGGCATCATGGCTCATATCGACGCCGGTAAGACGACGACGACGGAGCGCATCCTGTTCTATACGGGTGTGAACTATCGCATCGGCGAAGTCCATGAAGGCACTGCGACCATGGACTGGATGGAGCAGGAGCAGGAGCGCGGCATCACGATCACCTCGGCTGCGACGACCTGCTTCTGGAATAAGTACCGCATCAATATCATCGACACGCCCGGCCACGTGGACTTCACGGCTGAGGTGGAGCGCTCGCTTCGCGTTCTCGACGGTGCTGTGGCCTGCTTCGATGCAGTTGCTGGTGTGCAGCCCCAGTCGGAGACGGTTTGGCGCCAGGCGACGAAGTATCGCGTCCCCCGTATCTGCTTCATCAATAAGATGGATAAGAGCGGTGGCGACGCAGAGCATGCGACCCAGACCATCAAGGATCGTCTCGGCGCGAAGGCTGTCATGCTGCAGCTCGCCATCGGTGCCGAGGCAAATTTCAAGGGCGTGGTGGACCTGGTCGAGATGCGCGCCATCCTGTGGCACGACGAGGCGATGGGCGCCAAGTACTCGGTCGAAGAGGTTCCCGCCGATCTGAAGGAGAAGGCTCTGGCCTTCCGTAATCAGCTGATCGAGTCGGTTGCTGAGACCGATGACGCTTTGCTCGAGAAGTTCCTGGAGGGCGAAGAGCCCACGGTTGCTGAGCTCAAGGCTGCAATCCGCAAGGCAACGATCGGTATGCACATCTTCCCGGTTCTGATGGGTTCTTCGTTCAAGAACAAGGGTGTGCAGACACTGCTCGATGCGGTTGTTGACTACCTGCCCAGCCCGCTTGATATTCCTCCGATCGAGGGTATCAACCCTGACAATCCGGAAGAGAAGCTGATTCGCAAGTCGGATGACAATGAGCCGCTGGCGGCTCTCGGCTTCAAGATCATGACGGACCCCTTTGTCGGTCAATTGATCTTTATCCGCGTCTACTCGGGTGTTCTGAAGGCTGGTGATAGCGTTCTGAACCCCCGCACAGGCAAGACGGAGCGTATCGGTCGTCTGCTGAAGATGCACGCCAACAAGCGTGAAGAGATCACGGAGATTCTAGCCGGCGATATCTGCGCCGCTGTCGGTCTCAAGAATCTCATCACTGGCGACACGATCTGCACAGAGAAGTCCCCGATTGTTCTCGAGTCAATCGACTTCCCGGATCCTGTCATCTCGGTTGCGGTTGAGCCAAAGACGAAGAGCGACCAGGAGAAGATGGGTATGGCGCTGGCAAAGCTGGCGCAGGAAGATCCGACTTTCAAGGTTCACACGGACCCCGATTCAGGCCAGACCATCATCTCGGGTATGGGCGAGCTTCACCTTGAGATCATCGTCGACCGCATGATGCGCGAGTACAAGGTTGAAGCCAACGTGGGCAAGCCGCAGGTTGCCTACCGCGAGACGATCCGCTCGACCTCTGAAGCGGAAGGCAAGTACATCCGTCAGACGGGCGGTTCCGGCAACTACGGCCATGCCAAGATCCGCATCGAGCCCAACGAGCAGGGTAAGGGCTACGAGTTCATCAACGACATCAAGGGCGGCGTGATTCCGAGGGAGTACATCAAGCCGATTGATCAGGGTATCCAGGATGCATTGACCCGCGGTGTTCTCGCCGGCTACGAGATGGTCGACATCAAGGTAACGCTGTACGACGGAAGCTATCACGAAGTGGACTCGAACGAAATGGCGTTCAAGATCGCCGGTTCGATGGCCTTCAAGGAAGCCGCAAAGAAGGCGAAGCCTGTTCTGCTCGAGCCCATGATGGCTGTCGAAGTCACGGTGCC
>DASTSJ010000353.1:0-3718 GCA_035760765.1 Edaphobacter sp.
AAGTCCAGCGCTCGTTACGCCATGCTGCCTTTCCTTTCGATGACTATCTTCTGCCTTTTGGGCGGGATGCTCAGTGATCGCCTGACAGGGAAGTACGGCCTGCGGGTCGGGCGTTGCGGCCTGGCTGCAGTCGCCCTTGTCCTCACCGCGGTCTTCCTCGTGCTTGGCTCCCAGGTTCATAGCCCGCAGCTTGCCGGGTTTATCCTTGCTGGCGGCGCTGGCGCACTCTATCTGTCGCAGAGCTCCTTCTGGTCAGTCTCAGTCGACATCGCTGGTAAGAGCTCGGGCGTATTTTCCAGCATGGTTAACACAGGAGGGCAGATTGGTGGCGCAGTAACGGCTTCGCTCACCCCATGGGTTGCACAGCGCTATGGATGGACGACCTCGTTTGCCATTGCTTCCGTCCTTGCCATCATCGGAGCGATCTGCTGGATGACAGTGCATCCGGAGCGCCCCCTCATCCCGGAATCCTCACTCCAGGAGGCGTCCTTCGCAGAGTAGGGCGTAAGCCAGATCCACCGCATACGTCATTTGTCCGTAGTCAAGCGATCTTCATAAAACCTATGATTTCAAACACAAATATGATGGATTCTCGCTGTAAGGTCTTCAGCATGCCCTGTGGAGATGCCTGTAATTTCCGATTGCCGCGCCTTTCAGGTGTGTAGTCGCGTGTGGCGTCCGCGGTCATCGCCAATGACGGCACATGATTTCAATGATTTACCATGCGATTTCACGCACGAACGATCGCAAAAGGAGAATGAAAATGGAGAACAACTCGCGACGTACGTTCTTTGGAAAGGTCGCTGCGTTAGCTGCGGCAACAGCAACCAGCTCGCGTCTTTTCGCTCAGCAGCCTGCCGCAGCGCGGGTGCCCGACGTCACCGGTTCGCACGGCAACCATGTGCATAACGGCATCTACTACTTCTCCGGAACTGGTTCGAACGATGGTTACTCCAAGGAAGATCACGTGACTGTCACCGATCCGTTTGAGAAGCATGTGACGAGGGCTTTGGACGCGCTCAAGAAATCGCTCGAACGAGTTGGATCGTCCATGGACAACATCCTCAATATGCAGGTCTTTATCTGCCTGCCTTCTGCTGATGGCGTCCCTGCGCTGACGGGGAAAGCTCGTTTCGATGCCTATACCGAGCACTACAAGGCGCTGAATAAGATTTATGGCACATATTTCAGCCCAGGAAAGGCTCCTTCGCGTGCCTTCATGGCAGTGGACTGGATCCCCGGAGATTCTCTGGTCGAGTTCGTAGGCAGCGCTCTGGTTGTCAATCCGCCTTCTACTTCGTCGAAATAGTTAACACATGAACAGGAGCTGCAAATGATCTTGAAGTCCCGTTGGAACCGTCGTTCCTTTTTGTCCGCACTTGGTGTTGCATCCGGTGGGCTGTTTACGCCTCGTGCAGCTGTTGCTGAAAAGAAAGACGAAAAGCATGGCGTCGACGGTCATCCTATCGTTCCCATCAAGAGCGGTCTGGGATCGACGGGCGATGTCTATAAAGAGCTTGGCGTTACCCCCCTGGTCAATATCGTGGGTACGGTCACGGTCATCGGCGGAACCGTCATGCGTCCCGAAGTCATGGAACTGATGCGCCAGGGCAATCAGCACTTCGTGATGATCAATGAGCTTGAGGTCGCTGCTGGCCGCTATATCGAAAAGCTCTGCAAGCTCCCCCCTGGATACACTGCCCTCGTAACCGGCGGAGTCGCGGCAGGTACGGTATGTGCTTATGCAGGCATGCTGACCGAAGATCTCGAGCCGCGCATGAAGGCCTGCCCAGATCTCACTGGCTTCCCCAAGACCGAGGTCCTCATCCAGAAGGCGCACCGCAACAACTTCGACCATCAGGTTCGCCAGACTGGCGTCAAGCTGATCGAAGTTGAGACCAAGGATCAGATGATCAACGCCATCAACGACAAGACGCTGGCGATGCATTACATCAACATCCAGTCCGACCGCGGCCAGGTCAGCGGTCCCGAGATGATCGAGATCGCTCGTAAGGCAAACATCTATACCTTCAACGACGCCTCCGCTGACGTTCCACCAAAAGAGCGCCTCTGGGAATACCCCGCGCAGGGATGGGACTTCGTCGCATTCTCCGGCGGTAAGGACATCTGCGGCCCCCAGTCCACAGGTTTCCTCATCGGGAAAGAGAAGCTCGTCCGCTGGGCCCAGATGAACATGAGCCCGCAGGAAGACCGTATCGGTCGCGCCTGCAAGGTCGGCAAGGAGCAGATCTTCGCTGCTCTGAAGGCGCTCGAGCTGTTCGTCAATCAGGACTACGACGAGGTCGTAAAGAGCTATGACCAGCGTGCTGCCGTCATCTCCAAGGCGGTTGCGAAGTTTGGCGTCACGCCTCTGCCGCGCGAGTTCAATCCCAAGGCACTTGGCAACGTCACACCGCACTATAGCTGGAAGATCGATCAGACGAAGCTGAATATCACCGCGCAGGAGGTCATGCATCAGCTTGCCGAGACCAAGCCGGTCGGTATCGGCAGCTTGAACGCAGACGCAGCCGGAATGCGCGGACGCAACCCGGACGCCCCGGCTCATCCGCAGGAGCGTCATCGCCGCGAGCAGGATCCGACAACCTTCGGGTTCGCGGTGTGGCAGCTGAAGGACGGCGAAGACAAGTACATCGCCGATCGGTTGGTTGAGATCTTCAGTGCGGCAAAGAAGGCCTGACTCTTTCTGAACCACACAGCTTTACGGCATAATTGGGGCCTTCGTTCCAATAGAAGGTCCCAATCAGCCTGATCAATCAGTGCTCGAAATCAAGGAGATCCATGAACCGTTCTCGACTGACGCGAACCATTGCATCCTGTTGCGCCGTGCTCTCGCTCGCCGCTGCCTCTGTCCATGCCTTTGCGCAGGGTCCTAACCTCGCCTACGATCTCATCCTGCAGAACGGTCACGTGATCGACGATAAGAACCACATCGACTCGGTGATGGACGTTGCTATCAAGGACGGCAAGATCGCCAAGGTCGCTCCTCACATCGCGTCCTCGGATGCTCTGAAGGCCATCGACGTCAAGGGACTGTACGTGACTCCCGGCCTGATCGACATTCACTTCCATGGTTTTGAGGTTCCCGGCGAGCGCGGATCCTACGCCGGCGACAACAGCATTCGTCCCGACGGCTTCACCTTCCGCACAGGCGTAACCACGGTCGTGGACGCCGGCTGCGCAGGCTGGCGCAACTTCGAAGAGTACAAGACCCGCATCATCGACCGGCAGAAGACTCGCATCCTCGTTCTGCTCAACATCGTTGGTGCTGGCATGCGTGGTCCCAAGTACGAGAACAATCAGGCGGACATGGACGGTGCAGCTACCGCAGCGATGGCGCTCAAGTATCCGAATATCGTTGTCGGCATCAAAACTGCCCATTACGCTGGTCCGGAGTGGACACCCGTCGAGCAGGCGGTCATCGCCGGAACGAAAGCCAATATCCCCGTCATGGTCGACTTCGGTGAAAATTTTCCAAAACAACGCCCACTCTACGACCTGCTCACCAAGAAGCTGCGTCCCGGTGACATCTACACGCACATGTACTCCGGCCTTCGTAACGAGCAGGATCCTGTCACCAAGGGGCCCAGTAAAGCGTTTATCGAGGGTCGTAAGCGCGGCATCTTCTTTGACACAGGCACGGGCGGCGGCAGCTTCCGGTTCTCGCTCGCAGTCCCTATGGTCAAGGATGGCTTCATCC